>ONYN01000122.1 GCA_900322085.1 uncultured Eubacteriales bacterium
ATTTTTTTTAGTCCAGTGCATTCTCTAAACGCAGCTTTGCCGATAGCCTTAACACTGTTTGGGATTGTTATGCTCGTCAGACCGGTGCAATTTTCAAATGCTTCTTGATCTATTGTTTCAACGCTGTTACCAAATGATATGTTTTTTAGTCCAGTGCAATCCTTAAACACAGCATAGCCAATATTTAAAACGCTATCCGTAATTGTTACACTTTCAAGACTTACACAGTTTTCAAACGCGCACCAATCAATTGTGGTAACATTGTTCCCTATTACTATTGTTTCCAATTTTGTGCAATCAAGAAATTTAGAACTATCTATGCTTGTAACACTGTCACCGATAATAAATGTTTTCAAACTTTCTTTGTTAATTAAAGAGTAGGGGATATATGATAATCCATTACCCATTTTTACATACTCAAGCGGACAACCATAGAATGCACCGTCGTAAATGTTTTTAATGTAATCCGGTATTGTTATATGTGTTATCTCGGTGCAGTCATTAAAAGCATATCCACTTATGCTTGTAACAGATCCATCATCCGGAATAATACTGTTGTTGCATCCGAATAGCAAGTATTTGTCTTCTGTTTCAATCAAGCAATTATTCTTTGAATGATAAACTGTGTTGTTTTCATCTACGGTTATTCTTTCAACATTAGAACACCCCTCAAATGCACCTTCAGATATAGATATAATGTTTTCAGGAATATCAATAATTGTCAGTCTGGCACAGTTTTTAAATGCATAATAATCGATACTTTTAACAGATCCGTCATCAGGAATAATACTGTTTTTACAACCATATATCAGTGTTTTTTCCTCTGTTTCAATAAGGCAGTTACCAGTTGAATGATAAATTGTGTTTTTTTCATCTACTGTTATGCTTTCAACATTAGAACACCCTTCAAACGATCCCCATTCTATACTTGTTATGTTCTCAGGAATAATAATGCTTTCAAGAGAAATACAATCCGCAAATGAGTATTCATATAAAGTATTAACGCCACTGCCGAATGACACATTTTTAAGCCCACCACAACCACAGAATGCATATTCACCAATGTTGGTTACACTATTAGGAATTGTAATGTCTGTAAGCCCATTACAACCATAGAATGCATAATTGCCTATACTTGTAACTTCACCTTTAAAGGCGACTCTCTTCATTGAACTGTAATATTGTCTCCATGGTGCAGTAGTTACAAATAAATCGGTCGCTTGTTCATAGTTGGACCAATAACCATACATATCACCAGTTCCGTTAATCGTCAATGTATCTGTATTTGTATCGTATTCCCAAGTCAGGTTAAACCCGCAAGGGTTCGTTACCGCCGAAGTAATAACATCAAACAGATAAAAGCCTTCGGCCGATGCCACACCGAATGTCATAATGACACACAGCAGAACAGCTAATGCTTTCCTAAAAGATTTCATAATCGACACCCCTGTAATTATTTATGATTGAAATAATCTGTTTATTTATTGTTCATACACGTTAACTGATATTGAAAAGAATTTACATTTTATTAATCATCAGTGCGGAACATTATGCGGTATGTTAAACCTTCCTCAAATAATCCATATAATAATTATGTATGGTATGGAACTGTTGAGGAGGAATTAATACCTTTTAATCTATCTGTAATCTATAACATTATGGTCACAATCCAGTTTTACAGGTCTGTTGTAAAAGTTAAATCCTCTGTCGAATGTGTTGAACCAGCCTTTTTGAATTATATGCGAATGAAGCAGCAAATCAAAATCACTGCGTTCAAAATCATTTTTGACCGGTTTATACCACCTGTCAACATCCTTCTTGTCAAAATGGAAAAGGTCAATTGTTCCGATTGAAACAGCCTCCTCCATAGGAGCAAATATTTTTTTGATTGAATCGGGAACGCTTTTGTTCTTCAATTCTTCAAATGTTATATAATCACTGTCAGGGTCCACCATCATAAACATAAAGCCGTTTTCTTCGCAATATTTCTGCAGCGCATTGTATTTTTCAATATTCAAATGATAACTCATAGCAATCGCAGGCTTAACTTCAATTATTCCGATGCGGTTGTCGTTTGTTAAAATTACAATATCCGGGGAGTATTTGTTGTGAGAAGTAAAATAAGTCGGGTAATCAATGATTAATGCCTGACCGCCGATAGCACTGACAACTCCGCTACGCTCAAGATATTCCAGTATTCGTATTTCACTGTTTGAATCGCATTCAATTACATTGCCGCATTTTGTTTTAATCTTTTTAATCGGTTTGCCTGAAGGGCTTTTGCCGCAAGACCAGTCAGCGAGATTATTGAAATCATCTGAAGAACAGCGCTTTGCGGCATCTTTGTTCTTAAATTTTGACAAGAACCAATGCTCTTTCGGCTTTTCCGGTTGTTTTTTAGGCATTTTGTTTTTTGACTTTATCATTTGAGATTTGTCTTTCAATGACCAGACAAGGTTTTCGTCCCGCACAAAGATATCTTTACACTCATCACTGTAAAGAAAAGGTTTGAGATAAATAACACTTATTCCGAGCTTCGAAGCGATTTCTTCTGCTTTTAATCCATTCGGATATTTCATCAGCAGATCTTTGATTTTTTCAACTGTAATCAAACAACCATCTCCTAATCTCAGCTATAAGGCCTTCCTCAAAATTCCCATATTAAAAAATTGTATATTGTATGGTTAATATTGAGGATGGATATTTATTTGTTTTTTCAATCAACTTTAGCTGTAATAATGTATTTACTCTCGGCTTCGACGGTGTATTTTTCTTTATTAAAGTCATCGAATATTACATCAGTCAATATATACAGTTGAGGATTATCTGAATTTACATCGGTAACATAATAAATAAAATATTTTCCTTGATGAGCAACTGCAAAATCATACTCATTGTTTGACAAATAGAATTTGATCCCATCGTTGATAGACTTCGCTGATGTTTTCACTTCGACAAAGAATCTGTTGTTATTCTCATCAATATATTCCATATCATAACCGAGACCTGCGCGACCCTCTGGATTGATATTTTCTTTTTTCGCATTTTCGGAAATCCAATAGACTTTGTGGTGCTTTTTTAACAAATCATAAACATACCTCTCCCCGTTTTTACCATTTCGAACTTGAGATGCTTTTGATTCGTTATTTTTAAATCCAACGGTATTGTTATTCGGCTTTACATTTGAAAAAGTAGCGGGTTTAATCGAAAAGTTTTTTACGACTCGAAGTTCTTTATGCGGGCTTTCAATTAATGATGTATCGACGGTTTCATCATTATACGATGACAAATATTCTTCAAATCTTCTTCCAAGTTCTTCAAATTCAGCATAATACAGTAAGCTTGTGTTTTCGTTATTTGACAGAAAACTATCAATAAGATTAAAACCCTCTTTGATGCTTGAAGTCCATTTCTCTTTATTGGTTTTGTAGATCTTGTTTAAATCCATTTGTTTTTCCGGTTTATTTAAAGAAAATCTTTTAAAAACCACCTCCTCAGCGTTAAAATATGCTGAGTTATGAATGATGTAATCTGCATTATCAAAGTCGAAAAAACAGTCGACAAGTCGCTTTTTTTCATCAATTGACTTTGTTTTCAACTTTTTATAAATAATGCTTTTATATAATTCGCGATAATCCTGCTTTATTCTTTCTATCTCACTTTGAAAATATGAGGTTAAATCAATTTCGCTTGAAACATTACAACTGTTATAATCATCAAAATCTATCTCTAATTTTTTGAATAATTCTATTAAGACAGAAGCGTTACCTTTCCCGGAAAAATGATCAAAATCAATATTATGAGATAATTGTCTAATATACTTTTTATCATTTTTTGTGATTTTAGAAACAGTGTTGATAAATTCATCCTTGATATCTTCTTTAAAATCAAAATACCCTAACGCTTCTTGGACAAGGTGTTCTGATTCTGTGCTGTAGAGATACTCGAGCCGTTCTGATTGGCTACCTCGGAAAAACAGGTTTGCGATGTCTTTTAAGGGTTTCGCTATATCCAGGCAAGAGCATATTACTTCCGCTATAGCAAAAGAAAATTTTTGATTGTGTTTCATCAGGTTTAATGAGAAATCATAAGGGACTTTTATATATGCTTTACGCTTTTCGCAAACAATATACTCATAATCATCCAGCCGGACTTGGAATTTACTGTTATATAAAGCTGTTATTTCAGAACACAAGCAAATATTAATTGAAAGCATTTTTCTTGCTTCGTCCCGAATATCTGTTTTGGATGACAAATCTTTTAATCTATAAATAAAGCATAAGGGGAGAAACTCCTTGAAATCTCGCCCGAATGTTGATGAATCGTTATGAAGAATCGGTTCCCCAACCGGCTCCCCATGAATTCTCAATTCTTTAACACCGAATACTTTTTGAACCTTTGCGACACTTTCTCTTGTATCAAGGCAAATGGTATTAAAATTATTCAAGACCTGTCGGCTGATACCTTTTTCTGCTAAATAGTAGGTTTCTTTAATCGGTTTATATCCATTATTTGTATAAACCATTCCCTGCTCTAAAAAAGCTTTTCTTTCATCACATTCAATTGTCTTTGAATCAAAGTCTTTCTCAAGCAAACATGAATACAAAGATTTTGCTATTGATGATGATTCTTCAATTTCGCACAAATGCATTAACACACTGTAGATTTTACTGACAGGCAAATCGTCAAATTCGTTTAATCCTTCTTTAACGCCTAAATCTTTAAAAATTCGTTTGTATTCTTTTCTGACAGTGCTTTTGTTCTCGTCAATGTTTTTTATATAGTCATCTATGTCCGGAGAAACTAAGTGTGGAGCAAGATTACAATTGCTGTTAAGGATTAAACAATCGTCTATATTATATCTCTTGTCATCAACTTGTATCCAGGGAACGGTGCAAAACAAATAATAAATATATGAGTATGGTTTCTTTATTTCATCTATTCTTTGAAATCGGCTGATTTTATTTCCCCAAAGCACATTAACGCTACTGGTTGTTGCTTCGTGCTTTGTTGTTAACATACTCCTTAAAGAATCATCATTCCTAATCCATTCTATTATATCTGTGGTTCTGCTGGTTTTTAAGATTTTTTCAAGATTCTCAATTGAAGATCTTTCATATTCGACTTCTGTTATTGCCTTTGAAAAAGCGGAACTTGTTTTATAAGAATCGTTTCCGATTTTATATGGGTATTTTAGTTCTTCAACCAGTTTACATATAAAATCTCTGTCTTTGCCTCCATACCACCATGAATTATGGATGCTGACAGATTCTTTGATTAATCGCGGCAGAGAATCTATACCAAGTTTTTCAAGGAATTCATTTATTAATTCCGTCGGTTGATTCCCAATTATTTCGTGAATATCGGCGGCAAAGTCAGCTGAGCCGACTTTACCGAGAAGATTGTCACATAAATCATAACCGTATTCTTTGCCTAAATAAAGGGTGCTCGATTTTTTGTATGTTTTTTTCCTTGTGTAAAACAATATATCAATCGTGGTGCTGTCATCTGATAAGACTATATCTCGATTGTCCCAAAGCCACTTTATAATTTTATCCCAGTAAGGCTTGGTCTTTTTTTTGCTACTGATTGTTATGTTTAATAACTCTATTATTTCATCAGAATTGTATTCTTTTATACCTAAAGCATCAAAGTATTTAAGTGCTTCATCTTTATCATCAAAAATATTCCGAAGAAGATATTCCCTCATAAATGAGTTAAGAAACTCAACTTTTACAAACTCCGGCAGTTTTGAAATACTGAGTCCTTCATCTAAGAAAAAAATCGGTATGCCAAAAGGAATGAGTTCATAATCTTCATTAAAAAAGAATGCCGGCATATCATTTGGGTTGGCGTTTTTGTTAATGTTCCAAGAAAACTCATCTTTAAATGCTTTTGCTGTTCGAGCTATATGCCTTATTTTTTCTTTATTGCCTTCGATATTATCTGTTTTGACATTTTGTCTCTTAACCCAAGCCTTTACTATTTTGCAGGCATTTTCAAATGAAAATTTATAATCATCTGGGTCTACCGGAAACAAATCATAAATAAAACTGCTTAAATCTTCTTCTTCCTCAGTATCAAAATCTAAAAGAACTCTGTCAAAATCTTTACCCCTTAAGTATTTAGAAAGACCGGTATTATACCACACAGGCTGATATGTCATCGGTATATATTTTCCGTTGACATTTGGAAGAATCGGCTTTTTAGTTGCGCTGTCCAAAAGATAATCTTCAAATTTATAATCTTTGGATAAATCAACAGGAAGTTTGCTGTCGTTAATAAGCAGTTTGCAAATTTCATAATCAGCACGTTTTTTTTGTGCAATTTTAATAGCAATATCGACCATAAAACCAGCTGCCGCTTTTAATATGGTTTTATTTGCGTCCGAATCTTTGGCTAAATGGTTTCTGTTTTGATCAAGAGAAAAACTGGCATGCAAAAGAAACGGATATGGAAATACAACATCCGTTTTAAAATAACTATATAAAAATTGTTCATCTTCATCTATTCCCTGATCACAATAAGCTAAGGAAATAATATATGCCTTTTCTTTCGGCTTTCCGTTATCATCAGTATCAAGATTGTCTATTGTTGTGCCGGTTTTTGTTCGGACATGCCATTCTTTTTCACTTACAATACAATTATTAACTGTTTTGGAAAGGACAACGCTATTTTTCTTTTTCTTTTTTGAATAAACAACTGAGTATTCATCCGTGTCAATAGACAATATTTCTGTTCGATTCAGGAAAAGAAGAATATTTTCATCAAGATTTTTTATCTGATTAATAATCTCTTTGTGTTTCCCTTTTTTAACTTTTAGGGAAATAGTTGTTGTATATTCACTTGCTTTTTTTTCACCTATCCATTCGGGAAAAGCTAATGTGGGAGCTTTTTTGTTTTTTACAGGTTCCTTATATTTTGATAATATATCGTTCATTACGGATTTAGCATAATCCTCAGAAAAACGAACATGCAAATCTCCGCTGTGAATGGTAATTTCATTTGCCCAGTTTAATACAGATCGGAAGCCGGTCCCTTTGTTGCCGATAACTTCTTTTTGCCTTTCCCTTTTTGAACTGTTGTTAGAATACATTAAAGATATTATGCCGTCTTCAGTAAAAGGAGAACCATAATTTGAGATTGTTAAAACATCTTTTTTAAACGATATTTCAACTTTTTTATACTCAGATGATGCCTTTTTATCAATTTCATCATCAGCATTTTGCAACAATTCAAGAATTTCACGTCCGTGATATGATTGCCAGTCTTTAGTTTCACGGTCATAGTCAGTTCCGACTTGGGCGTTTTCAGTTAAATAAATCGTCTTTTTATTCTCGTTTTTCTCAAGAATAAATTTCTTCATTTTATTCATATAAGAACCCCGGTAAAGTAAGTTTATAATACTTCAATTATAATATCCTGTTGCTTTGTTATTTTTCGTCGCATTTAAACAAATTACGCCGAAATCCAGCCATAGCCCTGAACTGCCATGTCAATAAAGTGATTCAACAGAAGCATTGCCTTCGAGTTGAACGAAACAATATCATAGCTGTCGGGTAAATCATGGTCGAGAGAATCTTTGATTTCGCTTTCGATTTTCTTCACCGGCTGTTCATCTCTGTACCAGTCAACAACAAACAGTTCGGCTTTCTTTTCGGTCAATTTCTTATAAAGATTCTTTGCAGAAAGCTTAACTATCTGCTCTTCTGCCTTCGTGAGCTTTTTGCCGACAATAAGCAAATCGTATAGTTCCAGCTCTTCCTCGGTCAAGCCCTCGGTCTGAGCTCGGTTATCCTCTTCTTTAAGGTCATTTATGAGCTGAATCAACTGCTCATAGTAATCCTCATTCTCGCTGCCTCCGGCGTTATAGCGGTCAATAATACCCTTATATCTTTGCGAGAACTGCATTCTGGTAATATTTTTATTTATCATCTGCTCAAGCGCTCTTTCAAGAAATGCTTTGAG
The DNA here is from genome assembly GCA_900322085.1 of uncultured Eubacteriales bacterium. Classification (GTDB taxonomy): domain Bacteria; phylum Bacillota; class Clostridia; order Oscillospirales; family Acutalibacteraceae; genus RUG762. The sequence continues at coordinate 7,969 of ONYN01000122.1, forward strand.
GTCATCAATCTCAATTGCTTTGTATTTTGCCTGGCGTATTTCTTTTCTGAGTTCTTCAGCATCAATGCTTGAAAGATTAATAAACTTATCCTGATGAATTACAATTTCCTGCTGGTCTTCGGTTTTTGCCGCTTCAACGCTGTAATCAAGCACCGTCTGCATACGGATACGCGCTTCTTTGACTTTTTCATCGTCAATGGTATGTTTCAGCAATCCGTGAATATATGCCAAAGGCGCAAATTTGCTGTTATACCAGTTTCTTTCAAATATCTCGGGCTTTGACGCTTCATACAGGTTCATCAGTGTATTAAGTAGCACTTTTGCCTGAGTTTTGGTGTCATCATTTGCAACAATGGTGTTATAAACATCCCTGAGCAGATCAAGTCTGTCAAGGGTGTTTTCCTCTGCAATTATGCTGTCAATATCAATGCCGATTGATTTGAAATAAGAATCTGTTTCTTCTATTGTCGCATCAGTATATGCAATCAGCTGCGTAACATCTTTTGCAGGGAATTCATCGCTGTCATCACCTGTGGCATACTGCGACAGAGCGGTTTTCATAAATTTAAAAATGTTTACATAGTCAACAATGATTCCGCAGGGCTTGTCAGGATATACTCTGTTTGCCCTTGCAATTGCCTGCATAAGGGTATGCCCCTTCATCGGCTTGTCAAGATAAAGGGTTGAAAGATTAGGCACATCAAAGCCGGTCAGCCACATTGCGCAAACAAAAACCAACTGAAGCGAATCATCCGGGTCTTTGAATCTGTCTTCAATATCCTTGCCTTCAGGCGTTATTTCATTCATCTTGGCGCGGTGAGATTCAATATCAAGGCCGTATGCCGTGAATTTGTCTTTCTCCTCGGCATCTTCCGATATTATTACTGCCATTTCTGCCTTGTTCATATAATCGAGAATGTCGGTTAACCTCTTGCGCTCATCAGCATCCGAAGTCTGATTGCGTTCTTTGATTATATCTTGCTTTTCAATCGCCCAGTAATGCTGAACTTTGTCATACATTTTAACAGCGGTATATTTATCAACAGATACAACCATGCCTTTTCCCATAAATCCGCGTCTCGGAAAGTGATGGGCAATATCTCTGGCAATTTTATCAAGGCGGTCTTCGCGCTTGATTACCTCAAGCACTCTTGCCTGTGAGTTTTCAAGCAGACCGATTTCGTCTTCGTTAAGTTCAAGATCTTCAATAATGCTTTTAACATCATCATCGATAAAATCGTTTGTCAGCCATACTTCAGGAACCCTGCGTGAATAGAACAGCGGAACTGTTGAACCGTCTTCAATGCTCTGCGCAAAGTTATATTCCGAAACATAGTTGCCAAACCATTGATTTGTAAGGCGTTTTGCTCCGAGAAGCGGAGTTCCGGTAAACGCTACATAGTTTGCGTTCGGCATTGAGCGGCGCATATTTTCGGCAAGGTCTTTATACTGCGTTCTGTGCGCTTCATCAACAAGAACAAATATGTCATCCCTGTCTGTCAACTTCGGGTATTTCTCGCCCTTGTCGGTTCTGAATTTATGTATCAGTGTAAATATGAACGGCTTGTTTGACTGCAGATATTCCCTGAGTTGCTTCGCGTTTTTTGGCTGGCATTCTTCTTTCGGACCGATTACATCTGTTCTTACAAAGGTCTTGTGAATCTGATTGTCAAGATCTTCTCTGTCTGTAATAACAACAAATGTGAAGTTACCTGGTATTTTGCGCTTGACTTTGCGGGCAAACATAACCATTGAGAATGATTTGCCGCTGCCCTGTGTGTGCCAGAAAACGCCGAGCTTGCCTTCGAGTTCTTTTCTGTTTTTGACCGATTCCATAAGATTGTTAACGCCGAGGAACTGATGGTTCTTCGCGATAATCTTTATGCTCTGATTCTGAAAAATGATGAAGTTCTCAATATAATCAATCAGGCGGTCTCTGCGAAGCAAGCCGTCAATGAAATATTTAACAGAGCTCTCGCCCACATCATCGGCATTGCGAATCGCTTTTCTGTTGGGCTTCTCTTTTTCGCTGTCAACCTTCAGCCATTCAAAAAAGTATTCATATTTTGCATTGAATGCGCCGAGCCGGGTCTCAAGTCCGTTTGACAGCACACAAATCTGATTGAAAGCAAACAGATTCGGTATATCTTTTTTGTAATTAGTCAGGTTGTCATTATATGCGTCGCGGACTTTAACAATGCTGTTTTTAAGTTCAATAAACACAAGCGGCATACCGTTTACAAAAATAAGCACGTCGGGTCTGCGCCAATATACTTTGCCCTGAATCCACATCTGCGAAACAGCGGTAAAAGTGTTATTCTCGGGGTTTTCAAAGTCAATGAGTTTTACAAAATCAAAATCTTCTTTTCCGTTGCGGCGAACCTTGATTTGTATGCTGTTTCTTATCTGATTATAGAGCTTGTAATTGACAGCGGTTATATCCCGACCTGTGAAATCTACGGTCAGGGTTTTAACAACTTCATTCAGTTTTTCATCCTCAATACCGGGATTGATTCTTCGCAGAGATTTTTTCAGAACTTCCGGCAGAACACACTGCCTTTTGTTGGTGCGGTATGTTCCGTCATCGGGATCTTCTCTGTGAACAGGGTCGGGGTCGCAGCGAATGATATCGTAGCAAAACGGTGCGGCTTCAAGTTTTTCAAGTATCGCCTGCTCAATATCGTCTTCGGATATGAAGTTGCTCATAAGAAATTCTCCGTTTAAACTCAATTTATAAATGAATCAATCAAAGCTATAAATTCATTAATCTCAGAAAAATAATTTGGATATGCTTTCTTTAACATTGAAAACGAAGTGGTTGAAACAAGCACTATATCCTCGTTTGCTTTTCTGGTTTTTTCAGCCCTGTCATATTCAAGTGTTGCCTGTTCAAGTGCATTCTTTTTAAAAGATTTAATAGACAATTGATTTGTATCTCTATCTAAAATCAACACATAATATCCTTGATCAAGTGTTTCAGAACTATCTACATAACCTACAGCTTCTTTAATACTTTTTAACTTTCTTAAAACCTCATATTTTTCCTCATATTTAATAAACTCTTGTATAATACTCGACCGTTTAACAGCTTCAACTTTTTGACCGTTAGTTTCATATATTTCTAATAACTTTGAAACCGAGATAAAAAACTGTCTGTTATATGGATCGCCTTGACCTATCTTTAATGGATCTCCGGTAAAAGTATCCATTGTTTCAACTGCAGTTGCCCATAAGTGTTGTACATGTGTGCGGATTTGTATCTCAATAAATAGACCGTTATATTTTGGATTTCGGTCACTGTTGTATGAATAAACAATATGATAGCTTCTGTACCCATCATCCTTTGGAGTTTTTATGTAGTCATATTCTTCCTTCAGTTTGTGTCGCATTCTCGATTTCTTTAAAGACTCAACCATATTGTAGACTTCATCAGTAGTATTGAAAATAACTCTGCACCCACCAATGTCTTGCATGGTAGTTAAACTCATATTAGGGAATCTATATAGTTTTTGCGTAATTGAATACAAACGTTTTAATCTTTGGGCTACAACAGCATCCTCACCCGCTGTTTTCTTGACATGCATATAGATTATTTGCAAAGGAAAAGCGTGGGCTGCACGCCAATTATTAATTAGAGTAAGCGCATAATCTTTTTCAGACTTTGAAGATTCATCTGAAACAAACACTTTCCCCGCTTTTTTTATTTGTGTTTTGGGAAATCTTATTTCTTCATAATTGTGAGACATTTTTTACCTCCAGTTTACCACTCATCAGGCGCGGCAAAAGTAAATCTCGTTGTTTTGTTAAGTCCATATTTATTTTATATAGTGTGTTTTTTTGAATCATTATATTCCTAAGAATATCATTTGCTTTTTTCATAGTGTTATCATCAGCAACTAAAACCATTATTTTTTTCAAGTGTCTGTCTCCAAGGTGGCTTACGGTAGTCCCAGATAATGTCTGTTCCCAAAACTTAATTTGAGAATAAATTGAAAGATAGAGCCAATAATTGCAAACTTTGACACTCTTACTATCTAATTCAACTACTCGTTGATTTAAAAAGGCCCTTTTTCCACTCCATAAACACATATGGAATATTCCATCCATACCTATTAGAATCGCATTTTCTTTTATTAAATACTTATCATCACATAACTCAGGGGTAAAAGTTTTTGTATCGTTTTTAGGGATGTCTCTTATTCTGACAACAGCATTGAGAGTTTCATCATCTGTGAATGCGTCTGAAGAAAATGAGTATCCATAAGTAACATTAGCAACATCAAAAAGATTTGAATACTCCCATCCCTTTGGAATTCCATTCTCAAACTCTGCCGATTCATACCCGGGAAAGCGGAAACGGACAAACCACTCCTTATACATTTCTTCGGCCATCTGCTCAAGAACCTTAATGCGTTTGTTGTTGATCTCGATAAGTGAATCATAGTTTGAAAGAACAGAAACAATGCTCTTTTGGTATTCTATAGCCGGAAAATCCCATTTGATTTTTTTTATAAAACCAAGGTCGGCACGCTGTCTGCCGCTTGCACCAGTCATACTGTTAGCGGCAAGTTGCCTCATATGTTTCATTCTAAGCAGATAGTAAATATAATCAGTGTCCGTAACTCCATCTATGCCACGAAAAACAAACAGTTCAGTTGAGCCAAATCCTTTTTTGCCATTGGTTTTTGCTACTGCCATCTTTCCATTTTCAAGGCAGGGGGTTATACGAGCAAACAAAACATCATTATCTTCAAATTTTGCTCCACTCTGACCGGTGTATTCAATTTCTTCATCACTTTTAACAGGTTTAAATCCCGGATTGATCTTATCAATATCAACCAAAGGGTATTTTTCACCTTTTATAAGTTTAACAGAAGGATTACAGTTTACTTTTTCGCCAAATCTATCCATAGATTACTCACCAAACAAAGCTTTTAAATTTTTGCCAATCTGGGTTTCAAGTTCTTTTGCTTCTGCATTCAACGCTTCATATTCTGTGTTCAACCCAAGCATGGTTTCTTTGAACGCTTCTGCTGTCATTCCGTCATCTTCAATAACAACGCCTACATAACGGCCTGCATTCAGCGAATAATCCTGATCGGCAATGCTGTCTTCCTCTATAATTTCAATCGGATTACCGTCTTTATCAAGTTTAGGTTCACCGTTTTCATCAAGCTCATAAGAGATGCCGAGAGTAGCGACTTTGCATAAACCGATTACATCACGGTATTTGCCGTCAGGGAAACGCTCGGTGAGCCAGTTAATCTGCGCCTGCCAGTATGATTTGGTTTTAACTTCTTTATCATCTGATTCTTCGGGTGCTTCCGACATAGCGGCTTTATACTCTTCAATCAGCGCTTTGAGCGCTCCGGAGTCGCCTTTGTAAAGACGGGTAATAATACCGAGATTTTTAATCTGCTCGTCGCTGAATTTGCGGTGCGCTCTGTCAACCTGTGTGAACACATTTCTCGCGTCAATAAAGAGTATTTCATCGTTTTTGTCGGTATGGGGCTTTTGTTTATCAAAGAACCAGAGTGTCGCAGGCAGTGTTACGGTTGAAAACATATTTGAGGGCAGAGTAACCATCTGACTGATGATTCCTTCTTCGATCATCTTCTTGCGGATTTCATATTCACTCTTGCCCGCGTCGGAAGCGGAGTTTGCCATAACGAGCGCGGCTCTGCCGTTTTCATTCAGGGCAGTTGCAAAATAGCCTATCCACAGATAGTTGGCGTTCGGCACGGTTTCTTTTTTATCCGACTTTTTCTTTGATGAATTAGAAGAATTTCTCGGCACACCGTATGTGTTGAATCTGGCATCATCAATAACCCTGTCAAATGTTACTTCATCCACATTGAACGGCGGATTTGCCATTACGTAGTCAAATGCGCCGACAGCATTATATGGGTCTGCATAAAATGAGTTTGCCTCGGTTATTTCGCCGCGGACATTATTGAGAAGAAGATTCATTTTGGCAAGTTTTACTGTATCGGGTTCTTTTTCAACACCGTAGCAGCGGAAGCTCATCTGCTCCGCTTCACTGGCATTATGATTGTGCATATATCTTGCAGACTGAACAAACATACCGCCCGAACCGCAGGCGGGGTCTATAAAGACGCTATCTTTGATACAAACAGAAAAAGCCTTCTCCGACACATAAGTGCCGAAAAAGGCGTAAAATAAGGGCCTTTGAGGTTCCACTGTGTTCAACAGTAGAGCTTCAAAGGCCCTTTTTTGTTTTGTCCGCTATTCTGTTGTTGTCGACCTCTGTGTAGAAGTTACCCTCCACAAAAGGCGCTGCAAGGAATAATTAAAAAGTGTGGAATAATTAAAAGGTTCAATCTACAGAATCCGCGCAGTGCTGAATACGGCTGATTACCTGTTCTACTTCGTTCCAGTTTCGCACACGCGTCATGCCGTGTGCTTCTGCATCATAACTAATGTTATGAGGAGCTGTCATCAGGATTTTTTTATAGTGCCCGCCTTCCAAATTATGAATACCGTCATCAATCAGAACATCTCCATTTATCATTTGTTTGCGGCTTGTAATTATCACATGATCCCAAGACAAAAACGGGAAGTATCTAAATAGAACTTCACTCATCTTTTCGTAGATGGATTCGTATGGCGTAGCTGTAACAATAAACACTTCGTGCCCAGCGTTAATTAGGCGCTTCAAAGCATCTGACGCGCCATCAATGGGATCGACGGTTTTCCAGAAACCGGGCTGCATAGGAATATCATAAACCTGCTCACGAGTTAATCCCGGAAAAGCGGCAGATACATCCCAAGAACGAATCTCCTCGCAGGATACGCTACACCCATATTTTTTGTTGACACCATCAACCCACGCTTTAAGAAGGTGTTCAATCGTGTCATCCATATCTACAAGAATTACCATTTTCGCTTTCACCCTCTGGCTACAGAACTACAAATACGCTTATTTATCCATCTTCTCAAGTTCTCCGAGGCTTACTCCGTTTTCATCTTTCCACTTGAAATTACCGCTTAAAGATGCCCCACCTATAAAACTTGCTGCAGCGGATGGACTTGAAAGAAGCACATCAGCGGTAAGCGTATATGTCTCATCAATTAGTTCAGAATACTTTTTGCGGTCTTTTATGGCCCTTTGGGGACAAGCCTTTGTGATTTGTGGATTAAGTTTACTGCCTTTCAAAACAACAAATCCGTCGCTTGTTCTTTTCCCCACAGCTTTTGCACCGCTATATTCTAAAAACAGTAGTGGCTCCGCTTCATTCTCTGGCGTGAGTGAAACATAGGGCTCAAATACCTTATGGCCAAGAGCCCCCATTACTATTTTTGCGTAGTCTATGAACTCTTCAAGCTCGCTTTCTGTTTCCTCCGTGATATTTCCGGGATTAGGATCGTTTCCATTTTTTACAACGTAACGATTAGCTTGAATCGCTAAATTACAAAAACGATTTTCAAGATAGCTTATCTCTGTTGGCCCGAATGAGTTATTTGAAGTAGTAAACATTATCGTCTCGGTCCAATAGTCTATTGATGGGTGGGCCTCCTGAACACGAAGCAATAATCCCTTCCCATTTTTTCTGATTCCGGCTTGTCCAATATACACGACAGCGTTATCTTCTTTATCCGTGCCGAAGAGGAAATAGACACCGCTTTGTTTTAAGATATCCATGTCCTTACACTTGTCAAGCGAAGTCCGAGGTATTTTATAAGCGATACCGGTCCAGTTAGCGAGGGAGCATTTTATTCTGCCGCTCGGCTCTCCATCTATTAGGAATAGTTTTAACGTCTTGCTACGTGACATAATCTTCCTCCTCAACTACAGACTATCGATATTATTATGAGAACAACGACAAAAAGACCCCGTTCTCCATGTCATTGATGTTATACAAGTGCTGCATCGTATTAAAGGTTTCTTCGAGATTTCTTCTGGCACTGCGCCAACCACCACCATCTGTTACCCAGACAAATTCAACTCCTGTAACAGACCGTGCTTCTTCAGCAATCATCTTATAGCTTCTGGCTGTCTCATTAAGTTTGGAACCGCCTCCGCCATAAAAATTTGTTTCAATAACGTAAATGAGAGAATCCGTTTTAACGACGAAATCCCACCGCTTAGTAGATGTGCCTTCAGCGGAAATCGCAGAGAGGTCAACACCCCATTTTTTCTCTATGTCAGTTATATACATTTCCTTGTAGTATTCCACACCGGTCTGCTTAATGAATCCTTCTACAAGGTCCTCCATTTGATGGCCTCCACGGTTTTTTCTGCCGTTACTGTCAAGGCCGGTTTCAATGCCAAGCACATAATCGACGAGGTTATTGACAAGGTGGTTTGCAATCAGATCCAATAAACCGGTTTTTCTCATAAACTCCATATACTGCTCAACGGAGTAACTCATTTTATTGAAGTCAAATAGGAATGCACCTTCTGAATCTTGCGCATATATTTCGCTCTGCCGAACAGCCAAGAGTGTGGGAATACACTTCAGTATCTCCGGATATCTTTGAAGTAAGGAAGAAAAATCTGCTTCAATGTTCTTCGAGCCGATAAGAGAGTTCATGATATTAAGCTCAATTCTTATGCTCTCAACATTGGCATAGACTTTTTCAAAATCGACATAGTAATTGTAATTATTTATGCTCGGACGCATCTTTCCAAGCCACTCACTAAAACTCCGCATGCAAAACCTCCTGTTGTAATCTTCTAACTGAGAGTTCGATATATTCCTCTACATTGTCAATGCCTATGTACCGTCGTCCAAGCATTTTGGCAGCAACGCCTGTAGTGGAGCTCCCGCAAAATGGATCTAAGACCAAATCTCCGGGATTGGTAGAAGCTTCAATTATTCTTTCGAGCAAATACATCGGTTTCTGAGTCGGATGTTTCCCGAACGCTTTCTCTTTTTGTGAGGTGAGCGGTCCGGTCCAAACGTCCTTCATCTGTTTGCCACCGTTTTGCTGTTTCATTAATTGATAGTTGAAAAGGTGCCTTGACTTCTTCTCATCCTTTTGAGCCCATAACACCGTCTCGGTACTATGCGTAAAGCATCTACATGCGAGGTTTGGAGGAGGATTTGTCTTTTGCCATGTGATGTTGTTTATGATCTTAAAGCCCTCTTGCTCTAAGGCCATGCCGATACTATAAATATTGTGGAGCGTTCCACTAATCCATATCGTTCCATTCGGGGTAAGGACATTTCTGCATAGACGAATCCATTTTCTATTGAAGGCGTGCTTTTCAGAAACAGATGAAACCTTGTCCCAATCACCCTTATTAACAGAAACCATTTGACCGGCATGGCACGTAACGCCATCATTACTCAAAAAGTATGGTGGATCGGCAAAGACCATATCGACTGACGATGGGGCTATCTTTTTGAGAACTGAAAAAGTATCACCCAAAAAGAGCATCTCAGTTTCTGTACAATAATATGGAGAAACCCTACCTTTAATCAGTTCTCTCATAAGACATTTCCCCTTAATAATTTGTGATTATTACTTCTTTTCCAGTTCGTTTTGAGGCGTCACTGTTAATGGCTCTCCGAACATCAAAATGCTCAATCGAAAAGCCGCTATATAGTTCGTGGACAAGAGGAACATCATGATTGCTTAACATCACCTTGGCCCCTTGCTCTGACAATCGCCTGTATAGTGCAGCTAACCGTTTGTGGTCTTCGAGCGAAAAACCTTCTTTTGTGTAATCAGTGAAATTCGCTGTCTCATCAATCGGCACATACGGAGAGTCGAAATAAACAAAATCACCGGGCTGGACATCAAAACACGCGCTTTCAAAATCTCCTTGACGAATTTCAACGTCTTTTGACCTTAAGTAAAGGCCTATGTTTCTAAGGTTTGCTGCGTCAATCGAGACACCGCCTTTTTTATTGTTGTATGGCACGTTGAACAGCCCTTTAGAATTAACCCGATATAAGCCATTGAAACAATGCTTATTAATCCAAATCATCAGCGCAGCACATTCAGGGTCCAGCTCATGGGCCTTGATTTTTGCGTTATACGCTTCGCGGATCTTCATATATCGCTCTTTGTCGCAAGGTTCAGCATCAAGCACCTGTACCGCAGCAATAACAGCCTCTGCGTCAATCTTGAGCTGCCTATAGACATTTAAAAGCTGCTCATTGATGTCGTTAATAACCACTCGTTCGGGCTGCAATTCAAGGAGAAGCGCACCTCCGCCTATAAAGGGCTCATAATACCTTCCGTAGTCCGTTGGCATATGCGCCTTCAGCCTATCAAGCAGTTGCGTTTTGCCACCTGCCCATTTCACAAACGGTCCTGTTTTAAATTCCATCTTGGTTTCCTCCTAATTCCAAATTGGGTCATAGTATAGATGCCATACCTTTTTTCATTTATCAAGCCCATTTTGGAATATAATTTCTGAACTTTGTGTTTCCGGATGAACATTTACCAGCCTCTATCCATCCGGCGAATGTCATAGACAAACTGCTTCTGAAAATAGAAAGCGTGGTTTTTGTTCGACACATATCTTCCATACACCCGTGAATAAATCGGATGATAACTACCACTTGCATCACGAGCGTCTTTGCTGCGAACCTGAATGTGAGTACCATTCGATGTATGTATAAATCCATCAGGGCTATTCTCGATATGATATCTGAGCTGCTCGCAGATGGAATAGTAATCATTACGCCAGATTTCTCTTAATTGAGCAAACTTCCGGAGTGACAAATCGATATGGATGCTCGGCAAAAACATCCAGTCCTCTGGATGGCCATCTTTGCAAACAGGAACATAGAGAATATTACTGATTTTCTCATAGAGATGGGTGTCTTCAAAAGGCCTCTCCTGTATCAGCTCGTCAATGACACTACTTATCTGTGTGATAAAGACTGTTTCTCTGGGATTCCCGGCTGCATCACATTTGTTCGTTTTCAGTTCCCCATCATCAAAATCCAGATTTGTGCTTGAGAGATGCATCCCAAGGGACAGTTCAAGTAGTTGTCCTGTTTTGCCCTTGTTTATGATGATCATGTTCATATCGGACGGAGAGAATAGGTCTCCAAATCTAATTCCTGCAAGATTATTAAATCGCCTACATGCTTCTTCGAGTCTCATACTTACGCCTCCGTTTCATCTCGTGGCACCAAACCCCACGTCATATTTCGGCCAGAATAGTTCCAGTATCGGATGTCCTGTTCAATGAATAGCCACTTGATCGCTTTCAAAATGTGGTCCACAGGCAAGCCAGTGTCAAAATGAACTGTTTCCATATCGGCATCTGAAATATCCTCGCACTCAAACACACGTCTTAGTAGCTCGTGTAAACGAGAATACATTTCTGCATTTTCTTCTTTCTTGGCCTGTAAATCTGCTCCAAAGTCGTCATGCTTCGGAAAATTTCTTCTCCGTTGACCCGGTGGAGCATAATTGGCATTTTCAACGCATACGAGAAAGTCAAACCCGTTGTGCAGGTTTGCGGGTCTTTGTAAATAAACACGGTCACCTGTTTTTAAGGTTTCTACATAGTAAATGTACTTTGACGCATCTTCACCGCTACCTGTACCCGGTTCTTCAGCCGCAAGAGCATCTACAACTCGCATCCTGACTTCGTTTCTCGAACCGCTATTTGAAAAGAATTTTGTTATTTCATGCTTTGGCATATTCTTCCTCCTTAGAATCCTCGGTCCGCACAAAGGCGAGCGATGTCTCTCCAACCCATGCCTTTCATAAAGACAACAGCATCGTTGACATCTCTGTTATTAATCAGTATCTCGTATGCAGCTAAGCGCTTGATCTTCCGCCCAAGTCTTGTGTGCGGGTAGTTTTCTTCGGCTGTCATTGCCATGTACAGTGTGGTGAAGAGCTTGTCTACCCTCAGCGCGTCATTCCCGTATGTGGCGGCTATATCTGATATCATGTTTAGATTCATATCTTCAATTCTTTTCGTAGTAACATCATAAATTGCCACGAAATCGTCGTACACCCGATTGTTCCCATATGCCTTTCCTAATGATTTCAGATCATTAAAGTAATCTTTATCCAAGGGTGGCTGTCTACTACCAGCTGGATCTGTCATATACACACACCAGTTGTCAATTTTACCCCTGTCATACTCTAAAAACGAACCATCCGAGAACCGCTTTATTAGTTGACCCATACTTCAATTCCTTCTTTCGTTACAAGAGAGATACAGCCTGCTGATATACACAGCAGGTTTTTGCTTTTCAGTAGGTTTTATTCCGTTACAAACAGTTCCGGAACATTGTTATAGACTGCTCTTGCTTCTCCTTGAACACTCTTTCTTGGACAATGAAGAACAGACAGCTTGACCCGAATACCGTCATCGGTACGTTCAATATACAGGTCCTCGTGCTTTTGAATATACGTTGCCACTTCAGGAGAGAATCCGTTCTTTTGCAACAAGATGCACGTTTTGTTTGTTGTCCCATATTCAACATACTCATACCAGTCATTTGCCAAGAAGTCCCTATGCTTAAACTTTTTGAGTTCAGTCGAAAAGCGCATAAAGTAGTTTGACAAGCGAAACAGGATGATGTCGTTGACATTATTTAGCGTATCCTCGATCACTTTGTTGTGGTGTTCTGGGCCATCCACAAACGGAACCGATTCTCCCTTAATATAAATGTTCTTGCCTCGCTTATAGCCGATGGCTTGATCAATCATATATTTAATGCCATTGCCTGTAAGCCACTGTGTCAAAAGCGTAGCGTAGAATCTGAGATTAGCATGCTTGCCATCCTTCAGCTTTCCAAGCGTTCCGGATTCATAGGTTTCCCAATCAAAAGCATCGCAGAGCTTTTCTAAAAATTCCAACGTGGGCTGATATCCAACGTAACCATAGATATTGACACTTGGATAATCAAGTCCGTTTGCGATTGCATTAACCAGCGTACTTACCTGATCCAGAGAGATGTTAATATCATCATCTGGCTCGTTCTGGCGTCCGGTAAACTGTTGCTTTATGATGGCAATATCTTCATCTGAAAGAATTGATTCAAACTCACGGCTGATCCTGCCTTTGCGCCCCAGCATGATATCTCTAAGAAGTATATTTGCCGCTTTACGCATAAGAGCAAAAGCTTCATTTGTTTGGCCACTCAGTTTCTCAAGTTTTGTTTTACCGTCCTTCAGACAGTCTCGAACATACTCCTTCTCTTTGTCGCTGATAGCATCAATGGAGAGAATTTGAGGTTCAACTTCTTTCCGAAGCAAAGTTACATAGTTCGTAGGCTCAATGTTCATGTCCGGCAGACAAACAAGAAAAGCATTGCCATACAGACTATATTGGATTCTTCCAACACGACCGATTAGATTACGGAACTCAACAGCGGACATCGGATACGATCCATTCTTGTAATCTGTGATAAACAGATTGTCCGCAGGAAGATTGACACCCTCCAGAAGCGTACTCGTACAAAATATGGTATGGATGCCGCCATCGCGTTTTCTAAACAGTTCCTCGATTCGCAGACGGATACTTGTGGGCAGATAACTCACATGATAGGCCACACCTTTTTCAACGGTATCTGCAAGGAAATAGCTCTCATGAACTTCCTCGCGGATTTCTTCGGCCAGCGCAATTAAATCTGGGTCATGTAAAGAAGGAAGGCTGTCTGCATACTCTCTCGCAAAATCAACAACTTTAGCCTTGGCATTGCAATACACAAGATTCTTTTTGCCCGTCCCAAGCTCTACAAGGAACGATTGAAAGCTCTTGCTTGGATCAAATTTAGCGATTAGGTGCAAGTCTTCTGTCAGCGAATTATAATAGCCCAAATCGCATGTCTGAAGATCAATCAAGAATTTTTCCTGACTAACTGGAGTATAAGACGATACGAGTTTTGTCCGTTCGCCCTCTATGGCATTGGGGACAAGCTCAAGATAAATATCCGGATTAGGAATATGTGGTGAAGCGAACACAATTCTCGGATGTGGTTCAGTTCTATAGAGCATTCCGACTATTTGATAGTAGAACGCGCTACGGCCTTCCTTATCTGAAATCTTCTGAGCTTCGTCGATAAACAAATACTGTATAGGGATATCTGGATAACCGATTAACTGGTACATCAATCTTTCTGGCGTCATCACAAATACATATCTATGCTCGTTTTTATCCTGTAAGATGACGGCACCTGCAGATGTAACAATCCTATAGTCGTATTCTCGCAGCAATTGCCCAAGGCTATCAGATATTTCTTTCGACACCTCATTGATTAATGCTTTCGTCGGGACAATAATCGCAAAATTGCTGTTAGGCTCCTGCTTAATTCGCTCTCGAATAAACGTGCGCATTACAAACGATTTTCCCATCGAGGTTGGACCGGAGTAGCTGAAGAAACGATCTTCAACCATGTGGTCATAAACCTCTTTTTGAGAGCTGAGGAAATAACTATCATTCTCGGACGGAATCCGCAGATATTCCTTATCAATTGCGGTGGACAACCTTTCGAGAACACCGGCCTCAAAGAACTCCGGAACACTATGCTGAAGCCCTAAATAGTTGCTGGTGCTCGAAAGGACTGATCCCATCACATATTCGATAGCAGCATCATTTGGTTTAAGCGTATGAAGAAGAGTGACAATCTCCTGAGCCAGAGATCTATGCTTTTCGGATTCTTTAACATGAACTGACTTCGACAACAGGTCTGCAAACCTTAACGCATCCTCTGTGTCAAACCCCACAGATGCCACATCATGAACCTTAAACAACTGCAAAAAATAATTTTGCAGTAAAGCCTCGTATATTTCGTTTAGATAATCATCATGTTCTAATCCGTGAAAAATAGCATATCCAAGGCTGCTGGCAGGCTCATTCATCAATGAACACCTCCCAACAACAATTCATCCATTATTTCCTTCTTATCTTTCTCTGCATCGTTAAACGGCAGGAAATAGAAATAATACGAGTGCATACCAAGATTCAGTTCCGACACTTTCTTCTCGATGTATGGAATCGCGGCCTTAATATCAGACAACATCTTATCAGAGGCCAATGCCCTAAAGGTGTCATTATCGTCAGCGATAACATCCAATGAGTACCCAATAAAAACACCAAAGGCCATATCCGGATCGCTTTGTCGTTGTTTGCTCGGAACGAGGATTTGTCTTAAACGCTCTGTAGTCTCCTGATCGTAGGTATGGTTGAAAAGTGTACTATCAACCATCTGGCGCTCTCTTGTCCGCCCGCTTTTAATAGCCGATAAAGCCTCGAACGCACAATCGATAGCGTCTTCTATCTTTCCGGTAATGCTGGATGTGCCAAATACAAGTTGATAGCTGATTACTCCATTAACCTTCCTTTTCAGAAGGTGAACACAATCACTTTTACTTTTGAACTGACTTGCACCAGTTGTTATTTCGACCTTGCTAAGCAGTTTTGGAGCGTGAAGGCTGCCTTCCATAAAAGTAAACAGGAGCATTTCACCCAGCTCATTGCCTGTCCCTTTTTCATCCGGTTTGCCATTTGCCTTCATCAAGCGCAGGGCTTTCGCCCCAATGCTCCGAGCTTTTTTCTTGTCCTCAAACTCCTTTAGCTTCGTTCGAGAATAAACATACATGCCAACACTATCAAAGAGGTATTCATTAAGCGCCATGTAGTCGAACGCTGAATCGGATATGTCTAAATAATAGAGGCTGATGCCGCTTTTATTCTTCAGCGATAAGGCTTCTCCGTGATCCACTTCACGGAATACAGCTTCAAAATCCTCATCGGCAAGAGTTCTTTCAAGCTCCTGTGTCTCGATAAAAACGGTTTCTTCAATGGCTATATTGCCTTTGTTTTTCTCAAAACCATTAACATAGTCTTCCGTGACCAGATTTATGGTTTCCTTGCCAGCTTTGTTTTCTATTCCTGTTGCCACAAAGGAAAATACGTCAGCAAAGAAATCTGCTGGATTAAATGAAACCTTCAATACGAGATCTGCTCTACTTAGTCTCCCTATCTTAGCCTCATTGGATGAGACCGTAGATAAGGCCAAGTCCTGCAGCGTCAGGATCGCAAGAGGAATCTTATCGGGATCAATCAACGGAATAACGTATTTCTCCATAGCTTGCGATAGGGCAAGCATGCTCATCTTCTGCATAGGTTCAACAACATCAACTGGAGAAAGATTGTAGTCGCATGAAAGCAAATGACTCACAGTGCTGTCATCAGACTCTAAAATACCGCCGTAATACTCATCGAGCGATTTTACAACGGCACCACAGAGGGTCTTGTTATAGACTTTGGGCTTAGCGCAGATTTTAAGTACTTTTATAAGCGCCGCAAAACACAGCGTCATAGACAAGCCCTCCTTTCTTTGTTACTCATCATCCTTTACAAAGTCCACAAGGTCACCAATATTACAATCTAATACCTCGCAGATCCTGCCAAGCACATCCATGCTTACGGCTTCACCTCTTCCCATTTTTGCAATTGTGGAAGAGGTGATTTTTGTTTTTGCCATAAGGTCTTTCTTCATCATGTTTTTATCAATCAATAGTTTCCAGAGCTTGTTATAGCTGTATGTCATGGCAGCTCCTCCTTACACCCGTATTTGCCAGAATATCACATACGGCGACCGTCGATAGTTAGAGATGTACATATTATATCACAAACCTTCACATTTTTCAATCCCGCATTTGTATTTTATGTGTTTCAACTTCGTGAACTCAAAGTTTTCTATTTTTCTGTAACCTGTCCAAGTTTCTTCCAAGTCTCCTACAAGTCGGCTCCATGTAGATTGGAGCCGTTTTTTCTTAAAATCAAGATGTGAGTTAAAGCTCACGCCCTCAAGCGATACATCCGCTGGCCCCGGATGATCCAGTGTCGCCTGACGGGACAAGTAAATACGAACAGCTGCCTACTGGATAAGGAAGCTGCAGACCCGAACGGAGAAAACCTCCGTCAGGACTGCGGTTAGGTTTCTATTGCCTTTTTGCAGCTGACCTTGAAGTTTCCTCCGTTCCCAGACAAACGACGGAGGAAATTTTAATGTCAAACGAAGCAAAGAAATACTACATCCCGGTCGACGGGACCCTTGTTGAAGTGAGCGAGGAAGTCTACCGCACTTACTACCAGCCCATCTGGGCAGCACGCTATCATGCGCAAAAGAACGGCGAATGCACCTGCACCAAGGCTCAGCTTTGGAAATGCGACGGTGTATGTCCCGGCTGCCCCTTCTATGCTGCAGGCCGCAAGGTCTCTACCTCAACCGTCATCGGCGGCGAGAACGACGAACTCACCCTTGAGGACACGC
The DNA here is from genome assembly GCA_900322085.1 of uncultured Eubacteriales bacterium. Classification (GTDB taxonomy): domain Bacteria; phylum Bacillota; class Clostridia; order Oscillospirales; family Acutalibacteraceae; genus RUG762. The sequence goes on from ONYN01000122.1 coordinate 25,200, forward strand.
TCGTCGACGATGCACCTTCTACCGAGTCCATCCTTATGGATGCGGAACTCCTCAAGGCGCTTTATGCGGAGCTCGACCGTCTTGATCCCGAAGGCAAACGCATCTGCGAACTGTTTATGCAGGGTCATTCGGAACGCGAGGCAGCTGACCTGATGGGGATGGCACGTTCGACCTTCAAGCGCCATTGGGCGAAGATCCAGTCGGAGCTTTATGAAAGCCTGAAGGAATTCTACTTCTAATTCAACATGGCCGCCGTGGGAGAAAAGGCCTCCTGCGGCGGTCAAAAACTTTTTTCAAAAAAAAGCGGACCACTTTGGCCATTTCCCTCCAGTGGGTAGTGAGGAAGGCAAAAACACATCGCCCCTCAGAAAGGAGGAACCGCCATGAACGAGTCCGCGAAAGTCAATCAGGCCGTAGCCGATGAAGAGCTCATCGGTGTGCTTACGGCAATCAGCGTAGTGTCAAAGCGTCTGGCAAGGAAGTTGATCCAGCAGAGCCAGACAAGCAAATCTCAGGAAGGAGGAAACGGTAATGAGCAAAATGAGCGAACTGGATGCGACCATCAGAGAGTTACGGGATATTGCATCTTCTATTAACTCCATCGCCAACTGGCTGACCGGCGCATTTAGCGGCAACAGTGACACCGAGGACGCAGCTCCCGTCGAGGCGACGGAACCGGCTCTCACGCTTGAACAGGTCCGTGCGATTCTGGCTGAAAAGTCCCGCAGCGGTTTTACCGCTCAGGTCCGCGATCTTCTCCTGAAGTACGGTGCCAAGAAGCTCTCCGAGATCGACCCGGAAAACTACAAGGCGCTGGTGGCCGATGCGGAGGTGCTCGGAAATGGGTAATCACGCACTGCTTTCCGCAAGCTCCTCGCACCGCTGGCTGAACTGCCCTCCCTCCGCAAGACTCTGCGAAGGCTACGACGACAAAGGCAGCGATTTCGCAGCCGAGGGTACCGACGCTCATGCGCTCTGCGAATACAAGCTGCGCAAGGCTCTGGGCATGGAGGCCGAGGACCCGACCGAGAACCTCACTTGGTACAACACCGAGATGGAAGATTGCGCATCCGGTTATGTGGCCTTCGTGCTGGAGCTCATCGAAGAGGCCAAGAAGACCTGCGCCGACCCTGTGATCCTGATCGAGCAGCGGCTTGACTACTCCAAGTATGTCAAGGACGGCTTCGGCACCGGCGACTGCGTCATCATCGCAGACGGAACGCTGAACATCGTCGACTACAAGCACGGTCGCGGCGTACTGGTCGAAGCAGAAGAAAATCCGCAGATGAAGCTGTACGCCCTCGGCGCTCTGGAGCTGTTCGACGACATCTACGACATCGACACCGTCAGCATGACCATCTACCAACCGCGCAGATCAAATGTCAGCACCTTCACCATTCCGAAGGATGAACTCTATGAATGGGCCGAGCAGGTCTTGGCACCGACAGCAGAGCTCGCCTTTGAAGGCAGCGGTGATTATCACTGCGGCGAATGGTGTCAGTTCTGCAAGGCAAAAGCCGACTGCCGGGAACGCGCAAAGGCCAACATGGAGCTCGCACGATTCGAGTTCCGGCAACCGCCTCTGTTGTCCGACGAAGAGGTCGAGGAAGTTCTCCGCAAGGTGGACGACCTGATTTCTTGGGCATCGGACATCAAGGACTACGCGCTGCAGGCGGCCATCAGCGGCAAACACTGGTCCGGCTACAAGCTGGTCGAAGGCCGCTCCAACCGCAAGTACACAGACGAGAATGCCGTCATCGCAGCTGTTTCCGCTGCCGGGTATGACCCCTATGAACACAAGGTTCTCGGCGTAACAGCTATGACCACGCTTCTCGGAAAGAAGCAATTCAACGACATCCTTGGAGGCCTCATCACGAAGCCTCAAGGCAAACCGACGCTGGTGCCGGACAGCGATAAGAGACCGGCAATGACAACCATTACTGATGATTTTAAGGAGGACAACTAAATGTCAAACACTACTAAACTCGCAAGCCCCATGAAGGTTATTACTGGCAAGGACACTCGCTGGTCCTACGCCAATGTCTGGGAAGCAAAGTCTATCAACGGCGGCACTCCCAAGTTCTCTGTATCCCTTATCATCCCGAAAGCCGACACCGCGACCGTTCAGAAGGTCAAGGCTGCAATCCAGGCCGCCTATGAAGAGGGTCAGGCCAAGCTCAAGGGCAATGGTCGCACGGTACCGCCTCTGTCTGCCATCAAAACGCCTCTGCGCGACGGTGACACCGAGCGCCCTGATGATCCGGCCTATGCTGGCTGCTACTTCATCAACGCCAACTCCGCGACGGCTCCCGGTATCGTCGATGCCGACTGTAACCCGATTCTGTCCCGCTCCGAAGTTTACTCCGGCGTGTACGGCAGAGCCAGCATCAACTTCTACGCCTTCAACTCGAACGGAAATAAGGGCATTGCCTGCGGCCTGAACAATCTTCAGAAGATCCGCGACGGCGAACCCCTCGGCGGCAAGGCAAGCGCTGCGTCCGACTTCTCGACCGACGCAGATGAAGACTTCTTGTCTTAAGGAGGTGCCGATATGGAAAACATCACCGGAATTCTCTGCATCCTGCTCCTGTCCCTGTGGCTCCTTCTGGCACTGTTCTGGATCGTCAGGTCCATCATCGACGCTGTTGAGGAACACAAGCGTGAAAAGCGCAACGCAGCCCTTGATGCTGAACGTGAACAGCGTAATGCAAAATGGGAAGCCGAGCGCCAGCAGATTGAGCGTGACCGTGCCATCCGTGAGGTGGAATACCACGAAGCCCGCATGAAGCAGCTTAACGAATAACCGTAACGGCCTACGGGTGGCGGGAGTCATCTCGTCACCCGGTCAGGCTATGAGAAGGACAATGTGTATGAAAACTTTGAGTATCGATATTGAAACATACAGCAGCGTGGATCTGGCCAAGTGCGGTGTCTACAAATACACCGAAGCACCGGACTTTGAAATTCTGCTGTTCGGTTACTCCGTAGACGGAAGCAGCGTCCGGACAGTCGATCTTGCCTGTGGCGAAACCTTACCGCCGGAGGTTATTGCGGCCCTGATCGATGACCGCATCATCAAATGGGCTTTCAACGCACAATTTGAACGCATCTGCCTATCCCGTTGGCTCCGTGATCACGACGCATTCGATAACACCGGCTACAGCATCCCAGAGGATACCGTCGGGGACTATCTTGATCCGGCTTCTTGGCGCTGCACGATGATCTGGTCGGCGTATATGGGATTGCCTTTATCACTTGAAGGCGTCGGCGCTGTTCTCGGCCTCGAAAGGCAGAAACTGACTGAAGGAAAAGACCTCATCAAATACTTCTGCCAGCCTTGCGCTCCTACGAAGACGAACGGTGGCCGCACCCGCAATCTGCCTGCAAACGCTCCGGACAAGTGGGAGGCATTCAAAACCTACAACATTCGGGACGTGGATGTGGAGATGTCCATTCAGGAAAAGCTGCGTAAGTTCCCGGTTCCGGACAGCGTCTGGGACGAATACCACCTCGATCAGGAAATCAACGACAGAGGCGTTTCCCTCGACATGGCGCTTGTCCGTGCCGCCATCGAAATGGACACCCGGTCCCGCTCAGAGCTGACCGCTGCCATGAAAAAGCTCACCGCGCTGGATAATCCGAACTCGGTGCAGCAGATGAAGCAGTGGCTTTCGGATAACGGTCTGGAGGTGGATTCCCTCGGAAAGAAGGAAGTCGCCGAGATGATTAAAACCGCTCCGGCTGAGCTGCAGAAGGTGCTTCTTCTCCGACAGCAGCTCGCAAAATCGTCGGTGAAGAAGTATCAGGCGATGGAAAAGGCGGTCTGCGCTGATGGTCGAGCCAGAGGCATGTTTCAGTTCTATGGTGCCAACCGCACAGGCCGCTGGGCAGGCCGACTCATCCAGATGCAAAACCTGCCACAGAACCACCTGTCAGATTTGGAACAGGCACGTGGGCTTGTCCGCGCCGGTAACTTTGATGCCGTGGAACTTCTCTATGAAGATGTTCCGGATACGCTCTCGCAGCTGATCCGTACCGCATTCGTACCGAAGGCCGGATACAAGTTCATCGTTTCCGACTTCTCTGCAATCGAAGCCAGAGTTCTGGCTTGGTTTGCCGGTGAAGCATGGCGTCAGGAGGTCTTTGAAAAAGGCGACGATATCTACTGCGCCTCTGCCTCACAGATGTTCAAGGTGCCGGTGGAAAAGCACGGCATCAATGGCCACCTCCGGCAGAAAGGCAAAATCGCGGAATTGGCGCTCGGCTACGGAGGGTCCGTAGGTGCGCTCAAAGCGATGGGAGCACTGGAAATGGGCCTGCAGGAAGGCGAGCTTCAGCCGCTGGTCACCGCATGGCGAAACTCGAATCAGAACATCGTCCGCTTCTGGTGGGACATAGACCGGGCCGCCATGAATGCCCTGAAATACCGTACCGAGGAGTATGTCGGTGACATCCACTTCGTCTATCAGAGCGGCATGCTTTTTATCACGCTCCCGTCCGGAAGAAGGCTGTCCTATGTAAAGCCGAAACTCGGTGTAAATCAGTTCGGCGGCGAATGCATCACCTACGAAGGCGTCGGCAGCACAAAGAAATGGGAGCGGCTTGATACCTACGGTCCGAAACTCGTCGAGAACATTGTTCAGGCAACTTCCCGCGACATTCTGTGCTATGCCATGCGGACGCTCAGCCACTGCTTTATTACGATGCACATCCACGATGAGCTGGTCATTGAAGCCAGTCCGAAGGTCAGCCTTTCTGTCCTCTGTGAGCAGATGGGCCGGACGCCACCGTGGGCAAGCGGCCTGAAGCTCCGAGCCGATGGCTACGAGACCATGTTCTACAAAAAAGACTAATTGGAGGTGCCTTATGGCTGAATACAAAAACGCAGAAGGCTATGCGGACCCTACCGCATTCGGTGCCTTCTGTGCCATAGAAAAAGAAGAAAAAGCGCTCCGAGCATTCAGGCCAATCGTGTATATCTGCAGCCCATATGCCGGAGACATAGAAAACAACACCGCAGCTGCAAGGCGTTACAGCCGGTATGCTGTGGAGTCCGGATACATCCCAATTGCACCACACCTGCTGTTCCCGCAGTTCCTTGATGACCACAATCCCAAAGAACGCGAGCTCGGTTTATTCTTCGGCAATGCCATCATGAGCAAATGCGCCGAGGTGTGGGTGTTTGGAGAGCGCATCTCCGATGGGATGGACGCGGAAATCAAACGTGCCACTTGGAAAGGCCACCGAATCCGCTACTTCAGCGAGAACTGCGAGGAGGTTACAAGATGAATTTTACGATTTACCATGCCGACTGCATTGGGATCGCAGGCAACTGCTCCTATCCGCATGAGGTCACTGTCACGGATAAAGACTCCTTGCTGAAGGCGGTCGAACACGACTATGTCTGTGCCGAGTACAAGGGCAGCTATCGCAGCAACGACAACTTCATCGGGAGCAACTGTCTGCCGGTTGATTGCGACAACGACCACAGCGAAGATCCGGATGACTGGATCTATCCTTCCGATGTCGCTGCTGCTTTTCCCGGTGTGGCGTTTGCGGTCCATTTCAGCCGGAACCACATGAAGAAGAAAAACGGCAAAGCTGCAAGGCCGAAGTTCCATGTGTTCTTTGCCATTGATCCGCTGACTGATGCGGCACAATACAGCGACATGAAAAAGCAGGTCAATGCCGCATTTCCGTACTTTGACACCAAGGCTCTCGACGCAGCGAGGTTCTTCTTCGGGACCGACAAGCCGGAGGTTGAGATCTTCGATGGGCCTATGACGCTGACCACATTCCTCACCGACGATGACTTTGATGCGGCGATGGATGCCGGAAACTATGGTGAAATCCCTATCCCGGAAGGCAGCCGCAACTCCACCATGTCGCACTATGCCGGACGGATTCTGAAGCGCTACGGAAACACCGACGAGGCTCACGCCCACTTCGCAGAGATCGCAGCGCGGTGCGTTCCTCCGCTGGAGCAGTCCGAGCTTGACAGCATCTGGCGCAGTGCGCAGCGCTTCTATGGCAAGGTCTCTACTCAGGAAGGCTATATCCCGCCGGAGCAGTACAATCAGGACCTTCTGCTCAAGCCGTCGGATTATTCCGATGTCGGGCAGGCCGTTGTTCTGGCGCGGGAGTATGAAGGCAAGCTGCGCTATTCTCCGTCAACAGACTTCCTTGTCTATAACGGCAGCTTCTGGGAGGAGACCAAGCCCAAGTCTCAGGGCATCGCGCAGGAGCTCACCACCCGCCAGCTTGAGGAGGCCGAAACCGAAATCAAGAAGACCACCGACGAGATGGTGAAAAACGGTGCGTGGGAGATTCTCGCCTCGATGGGTCCGAAGAAGGCTGCGTCCGTCTTCAGCTCGGAACAGGCTCGTTCCTTCCAGAAATACGAGAATGCAACAACCTACAGGAACTACGCCATCAAGCGCCGGGACTCAAAATACATCACTGCTGCGCTGAAAGAAGCTCGACCGATGGTGGAGATCGACCAGCGCGACCTTGATGCCGATGAGTTCCTGCTCAACACTCCGTCGGCTACCTACGACCTGCGGCTCGGCATTACGGCGGTCCATGAGCACGAAGCCACCGACTTCATCACCAAGCAGACGACCGTTGACCCGTCCGACGACGGCAAGGATATCTGGCACGATGCGCTCGATACTTTCTTCTGCGGCGACGCTGACCTTATCCGCTATGTGCAGGAGATCGCCGGTCTTGCTGCTATCGGCAAGGTGCATATTGAAGGCCTTGTAATTGCCTACGGTGAAGGCCGCAACGGTAAGTCCACCTTCTGGAACACGATCTCCCGCGTCCTCGGCACCTACAGTGGCAACATGTCCGCAGACACCTTGACGGTCGGCTGCAAGCGCAACGTAAAGCCGGAGCTGGCCGAAGTTAAGGGCAAGCGCCTCATTATCGCGGCAGAGTTGGAAGAAGGTATGCGCCTGAACACATCTAACGTGAAACAGCTCTGCTCGACGGACGAGATCTATGCCGAGAAGAAGTACAAGGACCCGTTCAGCTTCGTACCAAGCCACACGCTGGTGCTCTATACCAACCACCTGCCGAAAGTCGGTGCGATTGATGCCGGTACATGGCGCAGGCTGATCGTGATTCCGTTCAACGCCAAGATCGAGGGCAAATCCGACATCAAGAACTATGCCGACTATCTTTTCGAGCACGCTGGCGGAGCGGTCCTCAAGTGGATCATGGACGGTGCCAAACGCGCCATCGACAAGGACTACCACATTGATAAGCCCGCTGTCGTGGTGGAGGCAATCAAGAAGTACAAGGATAATAACGACTGGCTCACGCAGTTCCTCGACGAATGCTGCGAGGTCGGTCCTGCCCTGACCGCCAAGTCCGGTGAGGTCTACAACGCATACCGCAGCTATTGCACGCAGGTGGGCGACTATATCCGCAGCACGACAGATTTCTACGTAGCTCTTGAATCCGCAGGCGGTTTCGATAGGCACAAAACGAAAAAGGGAGTCGTGATTTACGGGCTCCAGCTCAAGTCAGATTTCATGGAATAACGGTAAAGGTGCAGGTCGTGAAGGTCTCTACTAAAACTTTTCTTAGGACCTTAAAAAATCAACTATAAGAAAAGTTCTGGAAATAACCTTCACGACCTGCACCCACCCATTAATTCCTGATGGAGGAGCATTATGCGAGAGAAAACCATAGAACAGAAATTAGTCAATACAGTGAAAAGCTACGGCGGCATAGCGCCCAAGTTCGTGAGTCCCGGCTTTGGCGGCATGCCGGACAGACTGGTGCTGCTGCCGAACGGAAAAGTCGGATTTGTGGAGGTCAAGGCACCGGGCAAGGAACCGAGACCTTTGCAGGTAGCCAGACACGAACTTCTTAGGCGGCTCGGCTTCAAGGTGTTTGTGCTGGACAATCCGGAGCAGATTGGAGGAATACTTGATGCAATACGAACCACATGACTATCAGAAATACGCGATCCGCTATATCGAGGATCACCCCTTTGCAGCAGTTCTGCTGGACATGGGCCTCGGCAAAACGAGCATTACGCTCTCGGCGATTGCAGACCTTCTGTTTGACAGCTTCGAGGTTCACAAGGTGCTGGTCATCGCCCCTCTCCGCGTAGCACGTGACACATGGAGTGCGGAAATTCAGAAATGGGACCAGCTACATGGCCTGACTTATTCCGTAGCGGTCGGTACTGAGGCAGAACGCAAAGCGGCCCTCAACCGGAAAGCTGACATCTACATCATCAACCGTGAGAACGTGCAGTGGCTCATCGACCAGAGCAAGATCCCGTTTGATTATGACATGGTGGTGGTAGACGAGCTCTCGTCCTTCAAGAATCACCAGTCAAAGCGCTTCAAAGCACTGATGCAGGTGCGGCCCAAGCTAAAGCGCGTAGTCGGGCTGACCGGCACTCCAGCTTCCAATGGTCTGATGGATCTGTGGGCAGAGTTCAAGGTCATCGACATGGGAAAGCGCCTCGGACGCTTCATTTCCCACTATCGCCAGAACTACTTTGTCCCGGACAAGATGAACGGGCAGATCGTTTACAGCTATCGCCCCAGACCCGGAGCCGAAGACGCCATATATCGGCAAATCTCGGATATCACCATTTCCATGAAATCGACGGACCACATCAAGATGCCGGATCTCGTTTCTACGGAATACAAGGTCTATCTCTCCCCGGACGAGCAGGAAGTCTACGATGACATGAAAAAGCAGTTCGTTTTGGACCTCCCTGCAGGCGAAATATCCGCAGCGAATGCCGCAGTCCTCTCCGGCAAGCTGTCCCAGATGGCAAACGGCGCGATATATGACGATAACGGCGGCATGGTGGAAATCCATAGCCAAAAACTCGACGCTCTGGAAGACATCATCGAATCCGCAAATGGGAAACCCCTTCTGGTGGCCTATTGGTATCAGCACGATCTGAACCGGATCATGAAAAGGCTGCATGAGCGGCATATCCCGTTTTCCAAGCTGGACTCTGCCGACAGTATCCGCAGATGGAACAATGGCGAAATCCCGGTAGCGCTGATTCACCCAGCCTCTGCCGGTCATGGCCTGAATCTTCAGTCCGGCGGGAACCACATCGTGTGGTACGGCCTGACATGGTCCCTTGAGCTCTACTCACAGACCATAGCAAGGCTCTGGCGACAAGGCCAAACGGAAGAAACGGTGATTGTGCAGCACATCGTAGCCGAAGGCACCATTGATGAGCAGATTCTCCGAGCTCTGAAGGCCAAGGACAAAACACAGTCTGCTTTAATCGCTGCAGTAAAGGCTAACCTGAAAATCTAAAGACAATCTTCGACAAAATTCGACAATCCGTGCCAATCCGAGTGATCACAAATTCGGAGGTGCGACTTTGAACCCATACGAGAATCTGGCAAACGCCATCATTCTACAAGCGGTCAAGGATTACCGACTGACCGACGACGAGCGGGAGCTTCAGGAAATTGAGCGCTTCTTTCGTTCCGGCTGGTTCGGCATCCTGTCAAAAGTCGATCCGGAATTCCTCATCAAAGAGTTACGGAAGGAGAAGCGAAATGACCGCTAAAGAATATCTGTCACAGGCCCGGACGCTGGACATGCGGATTAAATCCAAGCTCCAGCAGATCGAGTCCCTAAATGAACTGGCCACTTCCTGCACCGTTGTTTACAGCGACATGCCCAGAAACCCGAATCGTGGCGGCTCCAAAATAGAGCGGGCCGTTTTGAAGATAATCGAGGTTGAGGACAGCCTGAAACACGACGTCGAGGATTTGGTAGAACTGAAGAAGGAGATCATGGCCACAATCCACGCCGTTTCGGATGTTGAACTGCAAACCCTGCTGGAGAAGCGCTATTTATGCTTCCTCTCGTGGGAGAAGATTGCGGTTGAAATGCATTACAGTATCCAGCACATTTACCGGATGCACGACACGGCACTTTCCTGTGTGGCCGCTATCATGAGAGTAAATGAGAGAGATTGAGAGTCGCCTCTTATGATAGTATTAAGATGGACAAAGTGAAACATACAGAAGCCTTGTGGGAGCCCTCTCCTGCAGGGCTTTTCTGTTGCCCAGAAAGCGAGGTGAAACGATGCCAAGGCGACCAAAGAAGCCGTGTCGTTACCCCGGCTGTCCTAACCTGACGGACGAGCTCTACTGTCCGGAACACGCAAAGCTGGCCCGTGGCCAGTACAACAAGTACGAACGCAGCCCCGACGTCAACAAGAAATACGGCAGGGCTTGGAAGCGGATCAGGGACAGGTATGTCAAGGCCCACCCGTTGTGTGAAATGTGTTTGAAGGAAGGCCGACTCACTCCGGTCGAAGAAGTCCACCACATTCGCCCGATATCACAAGGCGGCACACACGCGGAAAGCAATCTGATGAGTCTTTGCCAGTCCTGCCACACGAAGATCCACCACGAGCTTGGCGACAGGTGATAGTTCTTCCGTCCTTCTCCGCACCGGGTAGGGCCGGTCAAATCTCTACGACCTTTCGATGCGGACAGCGGCGTGGGGTCACGAACGCAAAAATCAGAAATCAAACGGGGTATTAACCCCAGACACGGAAAGTGAGGTGAAATGTGTGGCAAAAGACGGTACTAACAGAGGCGGTCCAAGAGTCGGTGCAGGCCGAAAATCAAAGGCACTGACCGATAAAATCGCTGACGGCAGACTGAATGGTGCGATGGTTCTCCCTGAACCAGCCGAGATTGAAGGCGCTGACGTTCCTCCGATCAAGGACTACCTGAAAGCTGCTCAAAAAAGCGGCAAGGACCTGTGCGCCGAGGAGGTCTACCGGGACACTTGGAACTGGCTCAAGGCTCGCGGCTGTGAAATGTTAGTAAACAACCAGCTCATCGAGCAATACGCCATGTCCGTCTCCAGATGGATTCAGTGTGAGGAATGTATCTCCGAGTACGGTTTTCTTGCCAAACATCCCACTACCGGAAATGCCATCGCTTCTCCCTATGTAGCGATGAGCCAAACCTACATGAAGCAGGTCAATCAGGTCTGGTATCAGATCTACCAGATCGTAAAGGAAAACTGCTCCGTTGAGTACGGAGGAAGAAGTCCACAGGACGATTTGATGGAGCGCCTGCTTACAGCACGAAGAGGAAACTAATATCGGAGGTATTTTTATGTTTGAAAAAGTCAATCCAGCACATCCCGACAAGGTGGCTGACCGCATTGCCGGTGCCCTTGTCGATCTTGCGTACCAGAAAGAAAGCAATCCCAGAATTGCGGTCGAAGTTCTTATCGGGCACGGCACCTGCCACATCATCGCAGAGACGTCCGTACCGCTCGAACCAGCTGATGTTGTTGCTGCTGTACAAAGCATCGCCGGGGACCTTATCGTCGACTACCGCGAGGTCGCTCAGGATGAGCATCTGGCAGACAACCAGATCGACGGCATCCACTGCGGTGACAACGGCATCTTTAAGGGTGTACCTGTTACCGAAGAGCAGAAGCAGCTGACCAGCATTGCCGACTTCCTTTATAAGGTCTACGCCAGCGACGGTAAATACATTTTAGATGGCGACCGGCTTATCATCTGTCAGAGCAATGCGAAGAACGCGAACCTGCGCGAGACCTATCCCAATGCCGAGATCAATCCGCTCGGTGAATGGACCGGCGGTACGGATGTCGATACCGGCGCTACCAACCGCAAGCTCGGCAGCGATATGGGCGATTCCGTCACCGGCGGCGGTCTTCACGGCAAGGACCTGTCGAAGGCCGACGTCAGCGTGAACATCTACGCATGGCTGAAGGCTCAGGAAACCGGAAGGCCGGTCGAGCTTTGCTGCGCCATCGGTGATGCCGATGTGTGCGGTATCCCTTACAGAGAAATCGTAGAAACAGCGAGAACCTTCATCCGCTCTATCGGCGGCTTTGAAAAATTCGCTGAGTGGGGTCTTGTCTATGAATATTGAAAAGAAGAAAACGGCGGAGCTGCTTCCCGCAGAATACAATCCCCGTAAAGACCTGAAACCCGGAGATGAGGAATACGAAAAGCTGAAGCGCTCCATTGAGGAGTTCGGATACGTGGAACCGGTCATCTGGAACAAGAAAACCGGACGCGTGGTCGGCGGTCACCAGCGTCTTAAGGTCCTGATTGACCTTGGCATCACCGAAGTAGACTGCGTCGTGGTTGAAATGGATGAGGCAAAGGAAAAGGCGCTGAACATCGCTCTGAACAAGATCAGCGGCGATTGGGATAAGGATAAGCTGGCTCTCCTCATCGCGGATCTCCAAGGCGAGGACTTTGATGTATCGCTCACCGGTTTTAATCCGGCAGAGATCGACGACCTCTTCAAGGCCAGCTTGAAGGACGGAATTCACGATGACGATTTCGATGTGGATGCAGAACTGCAGAAGCCCACTTTCACCAAGGCCGGAGACATCTGGACGCTTGGAAAGCACAGGCTGGTCTGCGGTGACTCCACCAAGAAAGAGACCTATGACACCCTGATGGACGGCGTCAAAGCGAATCTCGTGATTACCGATCCTCCGTATAACGTGAACTACGAAGGCAGCGCCGGAAAGATCAAAAACGATAACATGGCGAACGACGCCTTTTATCAGTTCCTGCTCGACGCCTTCACCAACATGGAAGCCGTCATGACCGACGACGCCTCCATCTATGTGTTCCATGCCGATACCGAGGGACTCAACTTCCGCAGGGCTTTCGCCGATGCGGGATTTTATTTGTCCGGCTGCTGCATCTGGAAGAAGCAGTCGCTGGTGCTCGGACGCAGCCCCTATCAGTGGCAGCACGAGCCGGTCCTCTACGGCTGGAAGAAAAACGGCAAGCACCAGTGGTACACGGGCCGCAAGGAAACGACCATCTGGGAATTTGATAAACCGAAGAAAAACGGCGACCATCCGACCATGAAGCCGATTGCGCTTCTGGCGTACCCGATCATGAATTCCTCCATGAGCAATGCCGTGGTGCTTGATCCCTTCGGCGGTTCCGGCAGCACTCTGATTGCCTGTGAGCAGTCCGAGCGCATCTGCTATACCGTAGAGCTCGACGAGAAGTTCTGCGACGTCATCGTCAAGCGGTACATCGAGCAGGTCGGTTCCGCTGATGGCGTGACGGTACAGCGCGACGGCGTGACCTTCCGGTATGATGAAGTGTCTAATGTAGACGAATGAGGGCCTCGGTTTTCCCCTGATAATTGGTACATTTATTTTTCAAATATAGCTTGCTATTTACAGGCTTTAGAGTGATATATGTACCTACCAAAAAACAAGGAGGTACCCTCAATGAAAGAACTTCACTACAACGTAACCGGACAGGATCGCAAAGAGATGGTCGGTGTCATCTCCAAGGTGATCGGCATGAAGGCGGTCTACAAATTCATGCCCACCTGCGCATTCGTCATCAGCAACATCACCGTCGAGAAGGACGGCACGATGGTTTGGGACGAGCGCACCGATCAGGACACCATCGAGGCGGTCATCATCGCCCTTGCAGCTGCAGGCTTCAACCCCGCAAAGGACGAGGACGAGGCTGAAGAAACCGGCCTCACGGTTGAGATCCCGCTGGAGCATGTACAAGTCGGCAACCTGCTCAAGCTGCTGGACGCCAAGGGCAGCCTGATTAAAAAGGCGCTCGGTACCGACGACATTGGCATCGAAGTCAAACAGGACCGTGTCGCGTTCCCGTGGTTCAGCACCCTTCCGGAGCCCGACGAGATCAAGGCCTACAGCCACTTCATCACTGCGCTTTGCAAGCTGGCCAAGGACGCCAAGCGAGTAAACGCGACTGAAAAGGAAGTCGACAACGAGAAGTACGCCTTCCGCTGCTTCCTTCTCAGGCTCGGCTTCATCGGCGATGAGTACAAGGCTGAACGGAAGATCCTTCTCCGCAACCTTTCCGGTTCCTCGGCCTTTAAGAGCGGCTCGAAAAAGACGGAGGTGGAAACATGCGAATGATTTCTAAAGCGGCCTTACAGGGCCTACGTGAGCGATACAAGCCCGGTGTCCGCGTCGAGCTTTTGAAGATGGACGATCTTCAGGCACCTCCCATCGGGACTCGCGGTACGGTGATCGGTGTAGACGATATCGGCTCCATCATGGTGAATTGGGACAATGGCTCCGGCCTGTCCGTGGCCTACGGCGAAGATCTCTGCAGGGTGGTGAGTGACGATGACTGAAACGATCAAAAAGCAGATCCTCGCCATCCGGGACACCGGTCTGACGAACATGTTTGATACGAACATGGTGCAGCGGCTGGCCTACGAAAGAAACTACTTTGAACTGGTGGTTTTTATCGAGGAGCATCGCAAGGAATACGTGCATTTCATCCTCTACGGCGAGGCATAAAGTACACAATTTCCGGCCCGAATCTTTGTGTAAAATACTTCGGATTATATCGCAGAAATGACTTGCTATTTCAGGCGTTTAGAGTGATATATACACTACCGAAAGGAAATACACACAAACGGAGGAACCCACCATGAAGAACGCCTACGAAATCAGAAAGCACTTCGGAACCATCGGAGATTACAACACCAGCATCGCCCGCGACGAATTCGAGCAGCTTTTCCACAAGACCGAAGAAAAGGTCACCTTCACCTTCGGCGGCTGGGATGGCAAGAGCTACGACGGCGAGAGCCGCACGAGCCGGGTCTACCGCACAAGCTACCCCGGATTCGAGGAGATCCGCTTCATCAAGGTCGGCAAGCACCTGCACAACATCGACGAGGATGACTTCCGAATCGAAAAGGCAACCGGCGAGAGCCACCCCACCGCCAGCTGGGTGATCGACGTCCGCAAGGCACAGTAAGGAGGAAGGAACTATGTGGAGCGAAGGAACCATCGGAATCCCCGACGCCAAGAACAAGGGCAAGTACACGGTTTGCCATTATTGGGTGAAGCACTACGAGGAGCCCAGCGAACTCTACGGCATCAACGGCGGCAAGATCAGCAAGCTGACGATCCGGATTAACGGCAAGACCACCGCCAACTACGACAGAGGCTGGGACATCGAACCTGCCGAAGACGATATGGCAACGCAGATGGCATACTGCATCCTGCTCGAAAACTACAACTAAGAATCGGAAAACAAAAGATTCCGGGGACGAGCCGAAAGGCTCTGTTCCTCGTTATGGACGGTCGCTTGAGGCGGCTATTTTTTATGCCTTTTTGGAGGTGATAAGACTTGAGGCAACTGAAAAAATACAAACCGACGCAGTTCAAAGCAAAGGACTCTGTTTACAGCAAGGAACGCGCCGACTTCGCAGTGTCCTTCATCGAATGCCTGTGTCACACAAAAGGTACGTGGGCCGGAAAGCCCTTCACCCTGATTGATTGGCAGGAGCAGATTATCCGAGACATCTTCGGAATCCTCAAGCCGAACGGATACCGGCAGTTCAACACCGCCTACATTGAGATCCCCAAGAAGATGGGCAAATCGGAGCTTGCGGCTGCGGTCGCGCTTCTGCTCACATGCGGCGACGGTGAGGAACGGGCTGAGGTTTACGGCTGCGCTGCAGACCGACAGCAGGCTTCCATTGTTTTTGAGGTCGCTGCGGACATGGTCCGTATGTGTCCAGCGCTGAACCGGCGAGTAAAGATTCTGACGGCAACAAAACGAATTGTCTACACGCCTACGAACAGCTTCTATCAGGTGCTTTCAGCCGAGGCATATTCCAAGCATGGCTTTAACATCCACGGCGTGGTATTCGACGAGCTGCACACCCAGCCGAACCGGAAGCTCTTTGATGTTATGACCAAGGGGTCCGGCGATGCTCGAATGCAGCCGCTGTACTTCTTGATTACGACTGCCGGAACGGATACCAAGTCCATCTGCTACGAAACACATCAGAAAGCAAAGGACATTCTGGAAGGCCGGAAGATCGATCCGACATTCTATCCGGTGATCTATGGTGCGGATGAAAATGACGACTGGACTGACCCAAAGGTCTGGAAGAAGGCAAACCCCTCTCTCGGCATAACGGTCGGTATCGATAAGGTCCGGGCCGCCTGCGAATCGGCAAAGCAGAATCCCGCCGAGGAGAACTCCTTCCGACAGCTCAGGCTCAATCAGTGGGTCAAGCAAGCTGTGCGCTGGATGCCTATGGAGAAATGGGACCGATGCGCATTTGCCGTGAATGAGGAAGATCTGGAAGGCCGCGTCTGCTACGGCGGCTTGGACCTTTCAAGCACAACGGATATCACAGCATTCGTGCTGGTGTTTCCTCCGCTGGATGAAGACGACAAGTTCGTGATCCTGCCGTACTTCTGGATACCAGAGGACAACATGCTCCAACGGGTCAATCGAGACCACGTTCCTTATGATGTGTGGGAGCGTCAAGGCTTCCTGCAAACGACCGAAGGCAATGTCGTTCACTACGGCTATATCGAGAGGTTCATCGAAAACCTCGGAGAGCGCTTCAACATCCGCGAGATCGCCTTTGACCGCTGGGGAGCCGTGCAGATGGTACAGAACCTTGAGGGTATGGGCTTTACCGTTGTTCCTTTCGGTCAGGGCTTTAAGGATATGTCCCCACCGACGAAGGAGCTCATGAAACTCACGCTTGAGGAGCGTGTCGCCCACGGAGGCCATCCCGTCCTCCGCTGGATGATGGATAACATTTACGTGCGGACGGACCCTGCCGGGAATATCAAGCCCGACAAGGAAAAGTCCACAGAGAAGATAGACGGCGCTGTGGCAACAGTCATGGCGCTGGACCGCGCAATCAGGTGCGGCAACGATATGACCGAGAGTGTCTACGATACACGCGGTCTTTTATTTTTATGAAAGGATGGTGATGAGATATGGGTATTTTCAGTGGCTTGTTCAAATCCAGAGATAAGCCCAAGGACAGCACAGCTGGTTCCAGATACACCTTCTACATGGGCGGCACCACCTCCGGAAAAGCGGTCACGGAACGCAGCGCCATGCAGATGACAGCGGTTTACTCCTGCGTTCGTATTCTGGCTGAGGCAATTGCTGGACTCCCACTTCACGTTTACCGATACAAGGAAGATGGCGGCAAGGAAAAAGCCATCGACCATTCGCTTTACCTGCTGCTGCACGATGAGCCGAATCCAGAGATGAGCTCGTTTGTGTTCAGAGAAACCCTGATGACACACCTTCTCCTCTGGGGTAACGCCTACGCGCAGATTATCCGCAATGGCAAGGACGAAGTTGTGGCTCTATATCCTCTGATGCCAAACAAGATGTCCGTAGATCGTAATGAAGCTGGGCAGCTGTATTACCAGTATCTTCGCAGCGTAGATGAAGCCGGTGGCAAGAACGAAACCGTAATCCTCCAGCCGAGAGATGTGCTCCACATTCCCGGCCTCGGCTTTGATGGCCTTGTGGGATACAGCCCGATTGCGATGGCGAAAAACGCTATCGGTCTTGCGATTGCTACGGAGGAATACGGAGCTAAGTTCTTTGCGAACGGCGCTGCGCCTTCCGGTGTTCTGGAGCATCCGGGGACGATTAAAGACCCGCAGCGCGTCAGAGAGGCTTGGCAGAGCCAGTTCGGAGGCTCACAAAACAGCGGAAAGATCGCTGTGCTGGAAGAAGGCATGAAATACACGCCCATATCCATTTCTCCGGAACAGGCGCAGTTCCTCGAAACGCGAAAATTTCAAATCAATGAGATAGCTCGAATTTTCAGAGTCCCACCTCACATGGTCGGCGACCTTGAGAAGTCGAGCTTTTCAAATATTGAGCAGCAATCCCTTGAGTTTGTGAAGTACACGCTGGACCCGTGGGTGATCCGCTGGGAACAGTCCATGCAGAGACGGCTCCTATCTACCGACGAGAAAAACACGTATTTCGTAAAGTTCAATTTGGAAGGCTTGCTCCGTGGAGATTACCAAAGCCGCATGAACGGTTATGCCACAGCAAGGCAGAACGGTTGGATGAGCGCAAACGATATCCGTGAGCTTGAAAACCTCGACCGTATCCCTACCGAGGCCGGTGGTGATCTCTACCTTATCAACGGCAATATGCTCCCGCTGCAACAGGCCGGAGCCTTTGCAAATACACAGAACGATGACGGAAAGGAGGAAAACACCGATGAAGAAGTTCTGGAAGTGGAAGAATCAGGCACAGACGGAGACGGCTCCGGCTCAGAGGACGCTGTATCTAAACGGAACAATCGCAGAGGAAAGCTGGTTTGACGATGACGTCACTCCTCAGCTGTTCAAGGAGGAGCTCATGAGCGGCTCTGGCGACATTACCGTTTGGATCAATTCTCCCGGTGGTGACTGCGTGGCCGCAGCGCAGATTTACAACATGCTGATCGATTATGAGGGCAACGTGACAGTCAAGATTGACGGCATCGCTGCGTCGGCTGCATCCGTCATTGCGATGGCTGGCACCAAGGTCCTTATGTCCCCGGTCTCAATGCTCATGATTCACAACCCGATGACCATCGCTATGGGCGACAGGGCCGAGATGGAAAAAGCCATCGAGATGCTGTCCGAAGTCAAGGAAAGCATCATGAACGCTTATGAAATCAAGTCCGGGCTCTCCCGTGCGAAGATCTCTCATCTGATGGATGCCGAAACGTGGATGAATGCGAACAAGGCAAAAGAGCTCGGCTTTATTGACGAGATTCTCTCCCGCGAGGACCGCTCCGAAGATGAGGAACAGCCTGCCGCCTCAATGATGTACTCAGAGGCAACCGCAGTGAATTCCCTGATGGGAAAGATTGCGGAGAAGTGCAGGATCAATGCAAAGCCGGTTCAGCCGGAAAGTCCGAAGGGCCGCTCTGTGACACAGCTCAAAGAGCAGCTCAATACCATCAAAAAATTCATTTAATGGAGGTAAACAAAATGACTATTACTGAGATGCGCAACAAGCGCAACAGACTCGTGGAAACTATGGATGGTTTCCTTGACACCCACAAGGGCGAACACGGTGCCCTTTCCGCAGCAGACGACGCCACCTACAAGGAGATGGAGGCCGAGTTTGCTTCCCTTACCAATGAAATCCAGCGCATGGAGCGCCGTGAGGACATTGAAGCCGAACTCAAGAGACCTGTCAGCAAGCCCATCATCGAAAAGCCGATGACCGCCGACAGCGACAAGCCCAAGAAGACCGGTCGCGCTTCTGCCGAGTATAAGAATGCGCTGCTTCAGGCCATGAGAACGAACTTCCGTCAGATCAGCAACGTGCTGCAGGAAGGCGTCGACGCCAACGGCGGCTATCTGGTACCCGATGAGTACGACTCCCGTCTTATCGATATCCTGAACGAGGAGAATGTCATGCGTTCCCTCGGTACCCGCATCACCACCAGCGGCGAGCACAAGATCAACATTGCGGCCACCAAGCCTGCGGCAGCGTGGATCGAGGAAGGCGGCACTCTCACTTTCGGTGAGGCGACCTTCGACCAGATCATTCTGGACGCGCACAAGCTCCATGTTGCGATCAAGGTGACCGAGGAGCTGCTTTACGACAACGCCTTCAATCTTGAGAACTACATCATCACGCAGTTCGGCAAGGCCCTGTCCAATGCCGAGGAAGATGCCTTCATCAACGGTACCGGCGTCGGCCAGCCTCTCGGTATCCTCGCGGCTACCGGTGGCGCACAGGTCGGTGTGACCACGGCTTCTTCCACTAAGGTCACCGCTGACGAGATCATCAACCTTGTGTACTCCCTGAAGCGTCCTTATCGCAAGAACGCGGTATTCCTCGCCAACGACGTCTGCGTCGCCGAGCTCCGCAAGCTCAAGGACAACAACGGCCAGTACCTCTGGCAGCCTTCTCTGCAGGCCGGTGAGCCGGATCGCGTTCTGGGCTACAAGGTCTACACCTCTCCGTACTTCCCGGTTCCTACGGCTGGTGGCACTGCTGTCGCCTTCGGTGATTTCAGCTACTACAACATCGGCGACCGTGGCACCCGCTCTATCGCCGAGCTCAAGGAGCTCTTTGCCGGTAACGGCATGGTCGGCTTTGTCGCCAAGGAGCGTGTCGATGGCAAGCTGGTTCTTCCTGAAGCCATCAAACTGCTCCAGATGAAGTCCGGATCTTAACGAAAGGAGGCAGCGGTGATGGCGACTCTTCTTGAGAAAGTCAAACAGAATCTGATCCTCAACCATTCGGCAGATGATGAGCTTATCGAGAGATATATCACCGCTGCCATTTCTTATGCGGAAAGCTATCAGCACATTCCAGCGGGCACCTACTCCCAAAACGAGATGCCCGCTACTACGGAGCAGGCCATTATCATGCTGGCGAGTCATTTCTACGAATCCAGAGATGGATCAACCGGTGGTTTCTTTGCGGACAATACGAATGCGGCGCAGCAGGTGTGGAACACAGTCAATCTGCTGCTTCGGCTTGACCGAGACTGGAAGGTGTGACATGAGCTACGGAAAAATGAATCGTCCTGCACAGATCACAGAAGTGCGGAACGTGAAAGACAGCGAGGGCTTTTCTTCAAAGCAAGATGTGGTCCTCGCTGAAATTCGCGTATGTCGGGAAGGTCGGCACGGCTCCGAGCGCTGGGCAAATCTGGCGGCATTCTCGGAGGCTACCGACCTGTTCCGGTTCCGAATGATACCGGGCCTAACAATCACAACGGCCCATTTTATCGTCTGTGATGGCGAGCGCTTCAACATCACCTCGGTTGAAGACATGAAAGGACGCGGTATGTACACAGAGGTGCTTGCAAAGAAGGTGGTGACGAGCATTGGCTAAGGTTGATATCAAGTTACCGGATGACTTTCTGAACAAAGTCCAGAACCTTGGCAGTCAGGAAGACGGCATTGCCGAGCGGGTCCTGCAGGCTGGTGCTGACGTTGTCCTGTCGAAGGTTAAGAGCAATCTCTCCGGCGCAGTAGGACGAGGAACAAAATACCCATCGCGTTCGACCGGTGAACTGGAAGGCGCTCTCGGTGCCTCATCCGTAAAGGTGGATCGGCAAGGGAACCACAACATCAAGATCGGTTTTGCCGAACCTCGTTCCGACGGAGACAGCAACGCAAAAATCGCCAATATTCTGGAATACGGAAAGCACGGTCAACCTGCAAAACCCTTCTTGAAACCCGCAAAATCGTCTACCCGATCCGAGTGCATTTCTGCGATGCAACAGAAGTTTGAAGAGGAGGTCAGAAATATATGAGCCTTCTTGAAGATATACAGGAAGTCCTGTCCGAACTCAACATCCCGATTGAGACCGGCGTTTTCTCAGATGAAGCACCGGACCAGTACATCGTTGTGGTACCGCTTGCAGACACCTTTGATTTGCATGCGGATAACTCTCCGGGTGTTGATGTTCAAGAGGCGCGACTTTCTCTTTTTTCAAAAGGCAGCTATACAGCTGCGAAAAACAGACTTGTCCGTTTACTGCTGCGGGAAGATTTCACGATCACCGACCGCAGATATAACGGCTATGAAACCGATACGGGCTACCACCACTATGTGGTCGACGTGGCCCAATACTATGAAATGGAGGTATAACCTATGGCTACAATCGGTCTTGATAAACTGTACTACTCCAAAATCACTGAGGACGATGCCGGGAATGAGACCTACGGTGTTCCGAGCGTCCTTGCGAAGGCTATGACGGCGGATCTTTCCGTGGAGCTCAACGAAGCGACTCTGTACGCTGACGACGGCGCTGCTGAAGTGGTGAAAGAATTCAAATCCGGTACGCTTTCCCTCGGCATTGATGATATCGGCGCTCCCGTGGCAAGCGACCTCACCGGTTCCACCATCGATACGAACGGCGTCATTATCTCTGCTTCCGAGGATGGCGGCGATCCTGTCGCTGTCGGATTCCGCGCAAAGAAGTCCAACGGCAAATACAGGTATTACTGGCTGTATCGCGTGAAGTTCGGTATCCCAGCCACCAACCTCGCTACCAAGGGCGACAGCATTACCTTCTCCACTCCTACCATCGAAGGCACGATCATGCGCCGGAACAGAGTCGATGATTTTGGTAAGCACCCGTGGAAAGCGGAAGTCACCGAGGGTACTGAGGATGTGGAACAGAGCGTCATCGACGGCTGGTACGAGGAAGTCTACGAGCCCGCTGCCCCTGAACAGGTAAAGATCAATCTGCCCCGTCCGTCCGATAGCGAACTGATGTAAGGAGGGCCGCATGATGGATAACGAACGCGCTACTGTAATCGCCGTCGGCGGCGAAGAATACGAGCTGCTTCTGACCACCAAAGCCACCAAGGAAATCGCCGGACGCTACGGCGGTCTGGAGAACCTCGGCGACAAGCTGATGAAGAACGAGAACTTTGAAATGGCCATCGGCGAGATCGTGTGGCTAATCACGCTTCTGGCCAATCAGAGCATTCTCATTTACAACATCAAACACAAGGATAAGCCGAAGCCGGTACTGACCGAGGATGAGGTTGAGCTTCTCACCACTCCTTATGATCTGGCCGGTTACAAGGCGGCTATCACACAGGCTCTCTACAAAGGCACCAAGCGAAATGTGGAAAGTGAGCCAGACTCAAAAAACGCGGAAGTCGGGTAAGTGACGAGGAGTTATTTACCCGACTTTTATACTACGGCATCTGCCACCTCCATCTGTCAATGGATGAAGTGTGGCTGATGCCGTTCGGTCTATTACTGGACCTGTGGGAATGCCATAAGCAATACACGGGAAATGCGGTCCCGAAACGGGAACACTTCATCGACGACATTATCCCGGACGGAATCTGAAGAAAGGAGGCGGCATAAATGGCAGATAATTTTGGATTAAAAATCGGTCTTGAGGGCGAGAAGGAATTCAAAAAGGCTCTATCCGACATCAACTCCTCCTTTAAGGTTCTCGGCTCGGAAATGAAGCTGGTGTCCTCTCAGTTCGATAAGAACGACAAATCCGTGCAGGCGCTTTCTGCTCGGAACACGGTTCTGAACAAAGAAATCGAAGCACAGAAACAGAAAATCGAAACGTTGCGTTCAGCTCTTGAGAATGCCGCATCCTCCTTCGGCGAAACCGACAAGCGCACACAGAACTGGCAGATTCAGCTGAATAATGCGGAGGCTGCGCTTAACGACATGGAGCGTGAGCTCAGCGACAACAACAAGGCTCTGGATGAAGCAGAAAACGGCTTTGATGACGCTGGCAAAGAAGCAGACGACTTCGGTGAAGAGGTCGAGGATGCCGGTAAGCAGAGCGATGACGCTGGCAGCAAGTTCTCCAAACTCGGTGATGTAGCAAAGAAAGTCGGCAAGGCGATGGCCGCTGCGGTGGCCGCCATTGGCGCTGCGGCAGTTGCTGCTGGAAAGCAGCTCTGGGATATGGCAAATCAGACTGCGGCAGTCGGTGACGAAATCGAAAAGAACAGTCAGAAAGTCGGCCTGTCCTATGAGAGCTACCAGAAATGGGACTATGCCATGCAACTGGCTGGCACTTCAATGTCCAGCTGCACTACCGGCCTGAAGACGCTGACAAACACCTTTGATGACGCTCAAAACGGCAGTGCCGGAGCCATCGAGAAGTTTGAGCGCCTCGGCCTTTCGTTCGACGACCTCAAAGGCAAAAGTCGTGAGGAGGTCTTTGCGGCAACGGTCTCGGCCTTGCAGAACGTGACAGACGAAACAGAAAAAGCTGCCCTCGCCAACGATATGTTCGGCAAGAGCGGTCAGGATCTGCTTCCTCTTCTCAACCAGTCTACAGACGCCACACAAGCGCTTCTCGATGAAGCTGAGAAGTATGGCATGGTAATGAGCGATGATGCGGTGAAAGCAAGTGCCGCGTTTCAGGACAGCCTCTCCAAATTGAAAGGCACGATGGGCGGTCTAAAAAACAGCATCGTCGGCGACCTGCTTCCGGGTATCACCATGATTATGGATGGTCTATCCGACCTTGTGGCCGGAAACGAGGAGGCCGGTGAAGAGATCAAAAACGGAGTCGAAAGCGTGATCACGTCCATCTCCGAAATGATCCCGCAGGTCATTGAGCTTCTGTCCTTGATCATTGCGGCTGTTCTGGAAAGCGCTCCGCAGATCATCCAAGCACTCGCGCAGGGCATCTTGGAGACAATACCCACTCTGATCCCCGTGGTCATGGAAGTAATCGCCCAGCTTGTGACGACGCTTCTGGAGCTCCTCCCGCAGCTCATTGATGCCGGTATGCAGGTCATTGCCTCGCTGATCATCGGAATCGCGGAAGCTCTGCCCACCTTGATTCCGCAGATGGTCGAGGTGGTTATGCAGATGGTGCAGACGCTCGTCGACAACCTGCCGCTTCTCCTTGATGCAGCGCTTCAGCTTATTACGGGCTTTACGCAGGGTATCCTTGACGCCATCCCTGTCATCATCGCGGCGCTTCCGGAGGTAATTGACTCCATTATCACCTTCATTCTGGATGCCATCCCGCAGATCATCGAAACCGGCATACAGCTGTTGACTTCGCTGGTTGAGGCACTCCCGGAGATCATCGCAACCATCGTGGAGGCGATCCCAAAAATCATCAACAACATCATCACTGCCGTGCTGAACGCAATCCCGCAGATTATTCAGGCTGGTATTCAACTCCTGATTTCTCTGGTGCAGGCGCTTCCGCAGATTATTACAACAATCGTGGCCGCCATTCCTGAGATCATCTCCGGCATTGTCGATGCGGTTATAAACAACATCCCGCAAATCATCATGGCCGGTGTGGAACTCTTTGTTTCCCTCATCGAGAACCTTCCGACTATCATTGTGGAGATCGTGAAGGCCGTGCCTCAGATCGTCGAGGGCATTGTGAAAGCATTCGGCTCCCTGATGGGCAAGATCGTGGAGATTGGCGGCAATATCGTCAAGGGCCTCTGGGAAGGTATCACGCAGCTTGCAAGCTGGCTGTGGGACAAGGTCTCCGGCTGGATTTCTTCTATCTGGAACGGAATCCTTGACTTCTTTGGCATCCACTCTCCGTCGAAGGAGATGGCGTGGGTCGGCCAGATGCTTGTGAAAGGTCTGTCCGGCTCCATCGAGGACAACGGCGATGAGGCAGTAAAGGCTGCTGAAGCCATGAGCGAAGACATAGACGACGTGATGCAGGACCTTGCCAAGGATATGAACACCGCGCTGCCTACCGACTTCAATGTTGGCAGCAGCATTGGCAGTTCCATTGCGTCTGCAGCGGACGGTATCCTTTCAAGCGGCTTCCAGCTTGTCCTGAACATCACGAACTTCAACAACTATTCAAGCGAGGACATTGAGCAGCTGACCAACGAGGTCATGGTAACCGCCGGTCAGTTTGCCAAGCGGAAAGGAGTGGTATTTGCATGAATTACTTTGAATACAACGGGACACGTTCGGATGATATGGGCCTGCGCATTGAAAGCAAGAATGTATTCTCCGCTCCGAAGTATGATGCGAAGTTCACCACCATTCCCGGCAGAGATGGCGAGCTGATTGTACCAAACTATCGATACCCCAATGTTCAAGTGACATATACCGTGTTCGTGCCTGCAAAGAGCATCTCAGAGCTCTCTGCGCGGATCACCGCTATTAAGGCATGGCTTTACACCGAGCCGGATCGGTATCACGAACTGCGTGACTCCTATGACAGCACCTTTTTCAGGAGAGCGGTAATAAACACGCAGCTTGACATCGAGGATCAGCTAAACAAGATCGGGACATTTACGGTTTCGTTTTCTTGCCATCCGTTCCGTTTCAGCGAAGAAGGACAAACACCGGTTTCTGTAGGAAACGGTGGAACAATCATCAATCCATTCGCCTTTCCCTCGAAGCCGGTCATCAAGATCTCCGGCAGTGGAGATGGTGTACTGAGAGTTATCAACGGTGCTATAAACCTTTGGAACATCACGGACATTGAGAACGGAATGCTCATCGACAGCGGTCAGATGAACTGCTACAAGGATGCAGTACCGCTCAACGACCGTGTCAGCGGCGACGGCTTCCCGCTGCTGTATCCCGGCACAAGCCATATCGTCTATCAGGGCGGTATCACTTCCGTTGAGATCACTCCGGGGTGGTGTACGCTATGATCCCGGTACTCTACAGAGCGGACGCGACCGAGTTCTCCTCCTTCGGCATCGGAGCCCTTGCGGACTGTATTTCCTGCGAGGTGTCGGAGGAACGCAATGGAGCGTTTGAACTCACCATGAAGTATCCGGTCACCGGAAGGAACTATAAAGAGCTGGCAAACGAGAGACTTGTAAAAGCAAAGCCTAACGACACAGCACGTGATCAGGTCTTTCGTATTTACAGGATTACCACTCCGCTTGATGGAGTGGTTTCTGTTTATGCACAGCATATTTCATACGACCTGTCAAATGTCGCAGCCCTTCTGTGGTCAAGCGAACAGATATCTCCGACGCTGGCTATGGAACGGGTGTTTCAGAATACTGCAACACCGCACAATTTTACCTGCCAAACGGAATACTCCGAGGCAAAACCCTTCTCGGTATCAAGGCCGCAGAGCGTCCGGGCATGTCTTGGAGGTGTCGCCGGTTCGTTTCTTGACCTCTGGGGCGGCGAATATGAGTGGGATAACTTCAGGGTGATCCACCACCAGAGGCGTGGTCAGCAGACGGGTGTCGTTATCGAGTACGGTAAGAACCTCACGAAGATGGAGCATGACGCGGACGACACCGATGTGTACACCGACATTCTCCCGTATGCCGTACAGACCGATGAAAACGGAACCGAAACAGTCATCACGCTGCAGGAGGTCCTTATACCCATCACCGGCTCGGAGCTCTCAAGGCGAAAGACACTGATAAAGGACTTCACAGAGAACTTCGACTTCGGCACGATCATTTCGGAGGAGGCACTCAGGGCGAAGGCTAACAGCTGGCTTACCGCGAACCCGTCCGGCGTGACTGCTCCCACGCTGACCGTAGCCTTCGAGCCTTTGTGGAAACAGCCGGAGTACGCTGCAGTACTGGAGCGAGTATCCCTTTGCGACACGGTCACGATACGGCACTCCGTTCTTGGCGTGACCGCAAAGGCAAAGGTCATCAAGACGATTTACGACACCCTCTCCGAAAAATACAAGTCCATTACTCTCGGAAGCGCGAAGGCAAACTTTATTAACACGGTTTCAGAGACCCAGCAGACCGTGCAGCAGGTCTCGACAAAAATCGACAGATTTCCCGCGCTTTTGAATGCAGCGGTCTCGTCGGCCACAAATCTCATCACCGGCCAGACGGGAGGTTATGTCGTTATTCATCAGGACGCGGATTCCGGGCAGCCGTATGAGCTACTGATCCTCGACCATCCGGATATCGAAAGCGCAGTCAATGTATGGCGCTGGAACGTGGGCGGACTTGGATTTTCCCATAACGGCTACAACGGACCATACGAAACCGCCATCACATCGGACGGCCAGATCGTCGCGGACTTCATCACTTCTGGGACGCTGGTGGCCAACATCATCAAGGCGGGAGTGCTGTCCTCTCAGGACGGTTCATCCTATTGGGATCTTGAGACTGGCGAAATTCATCTGACGGCCTACGCGACTACAACACAGATGGAGGAAGTTTCCGACCGCGTCGATGTGATTGAGGATCAACGAATGCTCCGGCTTGTGATCTCGTCCACCAACGGAAACATCTTCAAGAATGGCATTATCAACACGACGCTGTATGCGACCGTGTTTTCGTGGGACGAGAACATAACCGACGAGCTTGACCCGAACCAGTTTATATGGACCCGTGTCTCTGATGACGCAGCCAGCGATGCCGCTTGGAACAGCGCACACTTTGGAGGCACGAAATCCATTGATATAACGTCCGATGACGTCCGGGTAAGGGCGACCTTCTTCTGCGACCTCATCGATCCAATTACAAGAAACAGCTTACTCGGCTGATTAAGGAGGAACTTTTATGAGCAGAGCACAAGGTCAATTTACAATCATTGACTATAACGATGCGCTGACCCTGACCGGCTACATCGGCAGCAATCATCCGAAAACGCAGATGTTCAATCCGGACAACGGCAGCTATACACCAAGCTGGGCAAGCACAAATCTTGTCTTGACGCCCAGCCTTTATGTGATCGGTACGACCACGGATCAGATCACCTCGGAGAACGTGACCTCGGTCAAGTGGTATCAGGGTACCTCGACCACTCCGATTGCGAGCGGCGGCAACTATACGCTCAACGGAGCTAAGAGCCACATTCTGACGGTCAAGGCAAACATTATGGCCGGTCTTCCCGGCGTGGACTTCAAGTGCGAGATCACCTACAGAGACCCCAGCACCGGCCTGACGCTGGTCCATCCTCTGTCGATTTCGTTCTCCCGCGTGGTCAACGGTTCCGGCATTGTGGACCTTCTCGTTATCACACCGAACGGTAATGTATTCAAGAATTCCGAAGTGGCAACGCTGACTGCGAAGGCCGAACTCTGGAGAGGCTCAACAGTCGACACCACGAGCGTCTCCTACAAGTGGGCGATGATGGATGCATCTGTCACGTCTTCCTCCTCAACAGGCTACGACTCAGCCTTCGGCATCGGTTGGAGAAAGCTCACCAATACCGCAAACTTGTACTCCGGTTGCACCACTGCGACACTGACGCTCTACGCGGCAGCCGTGGACAGCTATGCTGTCGTCAAGTGCTGTGCAACGGATACCGATTCTGCGTCTCCGACCTACAACACGAAGTTCTTTGATGTTGCCACCTTCATTGACAACTCTGACCCGCTGCAGGTAATCATTTCATCCACTGGCGGTGATGTCTTCAAGAACGGCATCGGCAGCACTGTATTGACTGCCGTATGCTATCAGGCTGGAGCCGAGGTCGATTCGGCTGGCACCGGAACATATACGTGGACAAAATACAACAAGGACGGTGCTGTGGATACTGCTTGGGGTACGAACGGAACAAAGACCGGAAAAACGCTGTCGGTTGGTACCGCTGATGTCGATACCAAGGCGACCTTTATGGTAGTCGTCGATCTATAAGGAGGTACGGCTATGCGGGCAATCGGTCAAATCACTATTACGAACATCTGTGATGTGGTAGCTTCCGAGACGGCCCCTGAAAATCCCTACGTCGGCCAGCTATGGGTAGACACTTCGGTATCGCCTCCTGAAACAAAGATATGGAACGGCGCGGAATGGGTCTTGCAGAACGACATCGAGACCATCCGCGTCGCCATTTCTGTGCTCACTACCAGAAGCGCAGAGCTGCAAAGCACCATTGATGGGCTGAATAGTTATGTCGGCAGCATGACGCAGACGATTGAAACGATCACGGACAGCCTCGGTAATGAGCAGGAAACCGTGCTGGAGATGCAGGCGCAGATGTCTCAGCTTCAGCAGACAATCGACGGCCTTACCATACAGGTGCAAAACCAGTACGCAGGCGGTTTGAATTTCATCCAGAACTCGGCTGGACTTAACGGCATATCCGACGATTGGGTGAAAACAGGAACCGTCACGGTTGATACTTCCACGGACACACAGAACAACACAACCTCGGACTCGTGCTTCGTTCTCGGCACGTCCTCCACGCTGAAGCAGACGGTCACAGGCCTTGTTACCGGCCAGTCCTATGCGTTTTCGCTCCGGGCGAAGAAGACCGCATCGAGCTATTCGAGCTATATTCGTGTGCAGTACAACGGCAACAAATACGCCTATTTCTTCAACCAGACGACCACGTTCGGCTGGCAGGATTTCAGCCTTGTGATCGATGACATCACCGACAGCACCATCGTGTTCTATATCTACAACCGCTCTGCGTCGCTGTATGTCTCGGACATCATGATGGTCGAAGGGCCGACGGTCCATAACTGGACTCCCGCTCCGAACGAAATCTACACGAACGAGGTGAAGATTGATAAGCGCGGTATCGCCGTCTCCAACGCGGCGTCCTCCCAGCGGACGGTAATCACGAATACAGAGTTTGCCGGTTACTACAACGACGAGATCATCTTCACGCTGAACAAGGACGAAACCCAGACAAAGAAAACCACTGTGGACGGCGAGCTCACAGTGGGAAAAACAAAATTCGTGCCGATGTCAACGGCCTCTGATGGCTTGAACATCGTAATTCTTGACTAAGGAAGGAGGTAATCTGAATGGCACTTAGCGGCAGCTTTCAAAATCTGCCTGTAAACAATTTCGGCCTGTATTGCACATGGTCGGCCACACAGAGCGTCATCGGGAATTACTCGGATGTAACGCTCAATGTTTACTTGAAATACTACACGCTGGAAGTAGGTTCTCGACCGGATTCGACAGTTTCCATCAACGGAGTCTCTGAAACCTACACAGCTCCTGCTATCACCGATTACTCCTCCGGTCAGCACACGAAGCTCCTGAAAACAAAGACTGTACGAGTAAATCATAACGCTGATGGCACCAAGTCAGGTGTGGCGCTTTCTGCGTATTGGAGGTTTTCCGGTACTTATAGCGGAACGCCTATCAGCTCGATCACGGCCAGCACAACTATCACGCTGGATACTATCGACAGAGCCGCTCCGACGGTCTCGCTGTCAACCTCCAACATTACGGCAAACGGGGTAACGCTCTCTGCAACCTCATCTGCAACAGCAGATATCTGGCAGTACAGCACGGACAACGGCTCCACTTGGACGCAGTTCTCGACGACAGCAGGGACTTCCGCTTCTGTGACAGTTGTCGGGCTCTCTCCGAACACCACTTACTACGTCAAGGTCCGGGCAAGGAAAAAGAGCAATCAAGTCTATGGTACTTCTTCTGCAGTAACGGTAAAGACGCTGGGCGGTGCAATCGTCAACAGCGTTTCAGCCGTGACTGCAGATTCCGCAACCGTAAGCATAAGCCTGAATGTGACGGTTTATGATGCCTCCTATAGCTACACCCTCGCACTGAAGAACGGATCAACGACTATCGTCACCGTGGGCGGTCTTACGTGGTCAAAAGGAACTGCGAACCGGACAGTAACACTGACTGCCACGCAGAGGACCACGCTGTTGACGGCGATGGCATCCCTTAAGTCCTTCACTGGAACTTTTGCGGTTACGACCTACAACGGCTCAACGCAGATCGGTTCGGTTTCCTCGAAAACCGCTACAGTCACGACCACGGCAGCGAATTCCGGCCCGACGCTTTCTGGTTTTACCTTCGCCGACAGTTACGCAACTACGACGGCGATAACCGAAAACGATCAGGTCTTCATTCAGGGCCACTCCAAATTGACGGTCACTCCCGGAACAGCGACACCGAAGAACTCTGCTACGATTGCCAACTATACAGCCACTTGTAATGGCGTTTCGGTTTCCAACACGACCGGCGATGCCCTGACCGTCGGACCGGTATCAAAGAGCGGATCGGTCGCTGTGGTTTTGACGATCACAGACAGCCGTGGGTATACGGCAAGCGTCACTCAAAACATCACGGTGTTAGCCTATGCACAGCCCAAGGTGAACTCCTTGACGCTCCGGCGTACAAACGACATCGAAGCCGAGATGCAGCTGATCTTCAACGGGTCCATTTCGGCTATCACCGTGGATAGCGTTCAGAAGAACTCGCTGAAATACGTGCGATACCGGTATAAGGCGACAAGCGCGACGTCGTACAGCAGCTATGTCAGCATTCTTTCGGCAGTAACGCAGAGCGGAACATCCTTCTCGTATTCAAATCTGGAGCTACGAGACCTTGCTGCAGATCAGTCTTGGGATGTTCATATTCAGATCCGCGACCAGCTTAACAGCCTCTCGTCTTTGGATTTGTACTATGTTATCCCGCAGGGCACTCCGCTTGTGGCACTCCGAAAGCAGAAGGTCGGCATCAATACGCCAACACCCGAAGCCGCTCTTGATGTTGTCGGCGACGCGAAGGTGTCCGGGACCCTGACGGCGACTACGCTCTCCGGTTCTCTTGCACCATCAAAGCTCTCGTCCGCTGTGCCGATTTCAAAAGGCGGTACCGGCGCGACAACAGCTGCGTCTGCAAGGACGAATCTGGCCGTGCTTCCGCTGGCAGGAGGAACACTCACCGGTCAGGTTCAAAAGGCCGGGTCAGGTGGTTCGTTTATAAACGGGCGAACCTATGCCATGATCCGGACGAACAGCAATGGCAGTTCATCTTCCTTCTATCCCGTGGTATCCGTCAAAACTCCTTCCGGTTCTTGGGATATCGGTGCATACGGTGAAAGCCTGTACTTTGTGTACGGAACCGATGCGAACTTCAATGCAGGTACAAACACGACCTTGCAGCGATACATCAATTCCAGCGGAAACTTCAGCGGGAAGGCGTCAAACGTGACTGGAACAGTGGCTCTGGCCAACGGAGGCACCGGTGCAACTACGGCTGCTGCAGCGAGGACGAATCTCGGCATTGCGGTCACATCGCTTTATAACGGGGACCTGTCAAGCGGCAGCATCACCTTCAACTACGGGAACTACAACGCCTATATCATCTTGGGCAAACCCGGCACAGCGACTGCTATCGCCGGTATCGTTGTTCCAAAAGCACAGATTACGACCTCGGACGTTAAGTATCAGATCACGGACGAATCCTACTACCGCTGCTTCAATCTGAAGTATTCCAGCTCGACCGTGACCCTGACGATCTCCACAGGCAGCGGATCAATTTTGAGGGTCTTCGGACTCAACTGAGGAGGTGCGATATGCAGGTATTACTGGAAAAAGGATATGTTGTTTCCTATGCACTTGAGGGAAATCTCGTCGATGGCATTGAGGCAAACGCTCCACCTGACATGGAGCACTTCATGGCTCATTTCAAAGCCTATCGCATGAGAGATGGGACCCTCGAATACGACGGACAACAGAATACGGAAATTGAGAAAAAAGCACTTTGTGATGACCTGCGAAAGCGGCGTGAAACAGAGTGCTTTTCCTATATCAACAGAGGCCAGCTTTGGTATGACAAGCTCTCCAATGCTCAAAAGCAGGAACTGAGCGAATGGTACCAAGGCTGGCTTCAAGTCACGGACACACTGACGGAACCGGATAAACCGTCGTGGTTATATTAAAAACTTCAAAGGAGGAACTGAACATGAAAGAATTCTGGGCTACCATTCAGGTCGCTTTTGCTGCTGTCGGCGGCTGGCTTGGATGGTTTCTGGGAGGATGTGACGGCTTGCTTTATGCGCTGCTTGCGTTTGTAGTCATCGACTACATCACCGGAATCATGTGCGCCATCGTGGACAAGAAGCTGTCCTCTGCCGTGGGCTTCAAAGGCATCTTCAAAAAGGTGCTCATTTTCACGCTTGTCGGCATCGGGCACATTCTGGACACGCAGGTAATCGGCACCGGTTCCATACTGCGTACTGCTGTCATTTTCTTCTATCTCTCGAACGAGGGTGTATCCCTTATCGAAAACGCGGGACATCTCGGACTGCCGATTCCCGCAAAGCTGAAGGCTGTGCTGGAGCAGCTTCACGACCGTGCTGAAAAGGAGGACGAGCACCATGATGACAAATATTGAACTGGCAAACAAACTCAAGGACATCGCCAAGAACTATAAGACGCTGTATGTTCTCGGCTGCTTCGGCGCTCCGCTGAATGCCGCCAACAAGAAACGCTACACCAGCAACTACGATTACAACAAGCAGGCTTCTCGAAAGGCCATGATCAATGCCGCCTCGGATGACACCTTCGGTTTTGATTGTGTCTGCCTCATCAAAGGTGTGCTCTGGGGCTGGAACGGCAACAAGAACGCGACCTACGGCGGTGCCGGTTACGCCTGCAACGGTGTGCCGGACATCGGCGCGGATCAGATGATTAAGGTCTGCAAGAATGTCACGACTGACTTCTCCAAGATTGAAATCGGCGAGGCCGTGTGGCTTGAAGGCCACATCGGTGTTTATGTCGGCGATGGCCTTGCCGTTGAATGCACTCCGCGCTGGGCAAACAAGGTCCAGATCACTGCCTGCAACAGGAACGTCAGCGGATATAACCGTCGTGACTGGACGAAGCATGGCAAACTCCCGTATGTGACCTATGTGAACGAAGCACCTGAAATACCCGTAGAAAAACCGCCTGTAAAAGGTATCGATGTTTCCAAGTGGCAGGGCGAGATTGACTGGAACAAGGTCAAGGCAGACGGCATCAAGTTTGCGATGATCCGTTTGGGATACGGCTCCGCTGATGGAAACTCCTGCGGCCTTGACGGTTACTTCGAGAAAAACGTGGCAGGAGCTGTGAAAGCCGGTATCGACATCGGCTGTTACTTCTACTCCTATGCAACCTCCGTGGCTGCTGCAAAAAAGGAAGCCGCGTATGTGGTCGGCGTCCTGCAGAAGTACAAAGGCGTATTCGCATATCCTGTCGCATTCGATCTGGAAGACAAGACCCAGCAGGGACTTGGAAAGACCGTTCTGACCGATATGGTGATTGCCTTCGGTGATGCAATCGAGAAGGCAGGTTTCTACTGCTCCCTTTACAGCAACCCCAGCTGGATGAAGAGCTATCTCGATGCAGATCGCGTCAAACGCTTTGACCTCTGGCTGGCACACTGGACGGACAAGACAAACTATGCCGGTGCATACGGCATGTGGCAGAACTCCTCCAGCGGCAAGGTGAATGGCATCAACGGAAACGTCGATACGGATATCGCGTACAAGGACTATCCTGCGATCATCAAGAGTGCGAAGCTCAACGGCTTCACCTCTGCGGATCAGAAGCCTTCTGTACCGTCCGAACCCGGCACACCTGTGACTCCTCCTGCCTCTTTCAAGAAGGGAGATCTCGTGAAGATCACCGGCACGAAATACTACGGCGGCCAGACGATCCCCGGATGGGTAAAAGCGAAGAACTGGTATGTTCTTCAGGTCAATGGCAGTCGCGTCGTAATCGACAAAAGTGAGGATGGGAAGCATGCCATTTGTAGCCCTGTCAATGCAAAAGACCTTCAGCTGGCAAAGGCCACTCCCCAAAAGACTGTAGACGAGCTCGCCCATGAGGTTATCAAGGGCCTCTGGGGTAATGGCACTGACAGGAAGAACCGCCTGACCGCTGCCGGTTACGATTACCGCGCCGTTCAGGATCGCGTTAACGAGCTCCTGAGATAATCTGAATACACCTCCGGCTATGGCCCATCGTGGATTTTTCTGCGGTGGGCCTTCTTTTTTTGCATTTTTAGCGGACCACTTTGGCCATTTCCCTCCAGTGGGTAGTGAGAGGGACTCCTCTCGGACTGGAGGATATCTCATGACCAACGAACAAAAAGAAAAAATCATCGACCTGCGGCATCAAGGCTACGGCTATACCGCTATCGCAAACGCTGTGGGTCTCAAGAAAGACAACATAAAAGCCTTCTGCCGGAAGCACGGTCTCGCAGGCGTGAAGGCAGAGAGCAATGCCCGTGTATCGATTGTTCAGGACATCTGCCTTAATTGCGGCAAGCCTCTGACCCAGCAGCCCGGAGTAAAGCAGCGCAAATTCTGCTGCCCGGAATGCCGGACGAAGTGGTGGAACGCCCATCAGGATCAGGTGAAGCAAAAAGCTCTCTACCGTTTCACCTGTCCGGAATGTGGTCAGGACTTCACCTCCTACGGAAACTCAAAGCGGAAGTACTGCAGCCATGAGTGCTATATCGCAGCCCGCTTCAAAGGCGGTGATGCAATATGAGCGCAGAAGAAATCCGCAACGACATGCTCTATCATGCGGCGCTTTCAGTAGCAAAGGACATGCTGGAAAAGGGCCTCATTACCGAGGAAGAGTACGCTCAAATTGATACAATTCTCCTCGAAAAATACCGGCCATATTTGGGTACATTACTTTCCGAAAACGCTTGATATTTCAGGCTTTTAGAGTGATATATAGACACACGGAAAGGAGGGATTTTTCTTGAAAACCGTAGAGAAAATCGAAAAAACAAAGTCGGTTATTCCCAAGAGAAAGCGAGTCGCGGCCTACGCCAGAGTGTCGATGGAATCTGAGCGAATGCAGCACTCGCTTTCTACGCAGGTTAGCTACTACAGCAGCCTGATTCAAAAGAACCCGGAATGGGAATACGCTGGCGTCTATGCCGATTACGGCATTTCCGGGACAGGCACAAAAAAGCGAGATGACTTCAATCGCATGCTGGCTGACTGCGAGGCCGGTAAGATCGATATCATCCTGACCAAGTCCATCCAGCGCTTTGCGAGAAATACCGTGGACCTGCTGAACACCGTCCGGCACCTGAAGGACATCGGCATCGAGGTCCGCTTCGAGAAGGAAAACATCAACTCCCTGAGCGGTGATGGCGAGCTGATGATGTCAATCCTCGCTTCCTTCGCACAGGAAGAAAGCCGCAGCATCTCAGAAAACGTCAAGTGGGGTACGATCAAGCGCTTCAAGCAAGGCATCCCCAACGGCAAGTTCACCATCTTCGGATATGAATGGGAAGACGATCATCTGGTCCCGATCCCAGAAGAAGCCGAGATTGTCCGCTGGATGTACAGCGAATACATGAAAGGCGCTTCTCGAATCGAGATCGGTCGAGCTTTGATGGAGCGCGGGATCTACACCCGGCAAGGCAAGCCGTGGGTGGATTCTAATGTAAAATGCATCCTGACAAACATCACCTACACTGGCAACTTGCTCTTCCAGAAAGAGTTCTGCGAGGACCCGATCACCAAGCACCGGAAGAAGAATCGCGGTGAGCTCCCGCAGTATTTTGTCGAGGGTACGCACGAAGCCATTATTCCGATGGATGAGTGGCAGGCCGTACAAGAGGAGTTCAAGCGCAGACGGGACCTTGGCCCCTTCGGAAACAAGTCGCTCAAGCTGTCCGCGTTCTCCACGAAGATCACCTGCGGATGCTGCGGCAAGCATTACCGGCACAGCGGAAAGCGAAACACAGCCGGTGAGGTTTACTACATCTGGACCTGCCAGACAAAAAGCCAGAAAGGAGCCTCGGCCTGCGACTCCAAAAACGTACCGGAGAAGATGCTTCAGAAGGCTTCCGCTGAAGTCCTCGGAATTCCAGAGTTTGACGAGGCTGTATTTGCCGAGCAGATTCAGGAGATCATCGTTGTCGGTAAAGACACCCTGACATTCCGTTTCTACGATGGCCGAGAGATCACCACTCAATGGACATCGACCGCAAAAACAGACTGGTGGACACCGGAGCGCAGGAGGCTCTGGGGAGAAGCCCACAAACGCAAAGACACGAACCCGAACCGGAACGTGTTCTACGAGTTTACCGGCTTCATCAAATGCGGCTGCTGTGGTGCGAATTACCGCTGTCAGTCAAACAAGCTGAAAGACGGTACCCCGACGCGGTCTTGGTACTGCACCAGCCCAAGGACGAAATGCCAGAACCCCGGCATCCGGGACGATACGATGAAGCGGCTCGTGACTGATGTCCTCGGATTGGATGAATTCGATGAGGCTACTATGGACGCTCAAATCGAACACGCCTCTGTTCTCGCCAACACGGTGACCTTCCATTTCCGGGACGGTCATACTGAGAGCCGAGACTATCTTGACAAGCGGCGCGGCACACCTTGGACTCCAGAGCGCAGAGAAAAGGCCATCGCATCTATGAAGGATGCTTGGACAGATGAACGAAAGGCGGCGATGAGCAAAAGAATCAAAGAAGTAAGGAGAGAAAAGAAATGGCCAAATCCGTAACCACGATACCAGCGACGCTCAGCCGATTTACGGCGACACCGCTGGGCAGCACAAAAAAGCGACGTGTGGCCGCCTACGCTCGTGTCAGTACCGATCAAGAAGAACAGCTGACAAGCTATGAGGCACAGGTCGATTATTACACAAACTACATCAAGGGCCGGGAGGACTGGGAATTCGCCGGGATCTACACGGATGAAGGTATCACCGGGACGAATACCAAAAAGCGCGAGGGCTT
Organism: uncultured Eubacteriales bacterium; assembly: GCA_900322085.1. GTDB lineage: Bacteria > Bacillota > Clostridia > Oscillospirales > Acutalibacteraceae > RUG762. The sequence goes on from ONYN01000122.1 coordinate 62,898, forward strand.
CAAAAGCATGGTGGCAGATGCGCTGGCCGGAAAGATTGACCTGATCATCACGAAGTCGGTCAGCCGCTTTGCTCGAAACACAGTCGACAGCCTGACCACGATCCGCTCCCTGAAAGAGCACAATGTCGAATGCTATTTCGAGAAGGAAAACATCTGGACCTTCGACGGCAAAGGCGAACTGCTCCTGACGATCATGTCCTCGTTGGCGCAGGAGGAAGCCCGCTCCATCTCAGAGAACTGCACATGGGGACAGCGGAAGCGATTTGCAGACGGCAAGGTAACTGTTCCGTTTAATCGCTTCCTCGGCTACGACAGAGGCCCTGATGGAAATCTTGTGGTCAACCGGGAACAGGCAAAGCTGGTGCAGCGGATTTACGGGATGTTCCTCACAGGCATGTCCCCGATGAGGATTGCAAAGACGCTCACCGCCGAGGGTATTCCATCTCCGGGCGGCAAAGACCACTGGAACCCCAGCAACATCAAGAGCATCCTCACGAACGAGAAATACAAAGGAGATGCGTTGCTCCAGAAAACCTACACGGTAGACTTCCTCACCAAAAAGAAAAAGGCCAACGAGGGCGAAATCCCGCAGTACTACGTCCGGGACAATCACGAGGCCATCATTTCCCCGGAGACCTTCGAGCGAGTACAAACCATGATGGCAGCCCGGACAAAGGGCAAGAATCGCCTGAGCTCCGTGAGCATCTTCTCCAGCAAGATTAAGTGCGGTGATTGCGGCAGCTGGTATGGCTCCAAGGTCTGGCACTCCAACGATAAATACCGCCGGATAATCTGGCAGTGCAATCACAAGTTTGAAGGCAAGAAATGCACCACACCGGTTTTGACCGAGGATGAAATCAAAGACATCTTCGTTCGGACCGCCAACATGGTGATTACAGAAAAGGACGAGATCTGCAGCACCTACGAGCAGATAATGGCACCGCTGCTTTCAACTTCCGAGCTCGAAAAGGAACAGGCAGAGCTGGAAACGGAAATCAATGTCACCGCCGAGCTCATCGAAGAGTGCATCAAGGAGAACGCACACGTTGCCCTTGATCAGGCCGATTACCAGAAACGCTACGATGCCTTAGTTGCTCGGTTTGAGAAAGCAAAAGACCGGCTCACAGAGATTTCCGACCTGATTGTTGACCGGCTGGCCCGGAGGCATCAGATTGAGATGTACCTGCAGGAACTCCGGGAGCGGGAGCTTATAACCGAGTTCCACGATGCCGACTGGCTCTCGATGGTCGACCACATTACCGTCTACAGCAAGAATGACATCCGCGTAAAGTTCAAAGACGGGACCGAGATAAAGGCATGATGCACACAAGAAAATAGGCACCGGGCTACTGTTAATTCAGCGGCTCGGTGCCTCTCTTTATTCTTCGTCTTCGACCTTGATGTCAAACAATCCCTCGCTCCGGAACTTGGCCAGAGTCTCCAGCATGTGTTTGCCGATTCGCTCCGGGTCATTGTCCAGCCCTGCACAGATGATCCGCAGGCCGTCCGGTGTAATGACACGACCGTGTAAAACGGCAGTCTTGTACTTTTCATATTCCACATATTCTTTGTTCGTAAGCTGTTTCATTTTGACCTCCGATAATGTTTACAGGGCAGCGCAGGGATAATCCTGTTTATTTCGATCTATTCTGCCTTGTAGAAATCAATCTGATCTGTTCAACAAAAAATGATTCTTATTGTATGAAATCAGCCCATCTTTCTTCATCTTTGACAGCTCAGCCGACAAAGCACTTCGTTCTACAGAAAGGAAATCGGCGAACTGCTGCCTGTCAAAAGGAATATCAAATTCACGAACACCTGTCTTTTGTGATTGAGAATACAGATAGGAAAGCACCTTCTCCCGTGTGGTACGCTGTGCCATATGGGAGATTTTTTCATTCATCTGCAAATTCTTTGAAGCCAATCCAGTCACAAGATTACGAATCAAAACGGCATGATGAACGCACGCCGATGAACAGGTTGTCATCACCTTTCTAACTGCAAGCCAAAGAATCCTACACTCTGTCTCAGCGAGAACAGAGACATCCATCTTTGAAGTCGGAGAACATGCATATGCTTCAGCGAAGATATCCCCTGAAATGAGTTTCGTTACGATATTCCTGTTTCCCCAGTAATCCTCTTTAACTACAAGGGCGCTGCCGTCCAGCACCAGACCGACGCTTTCAGGTGTGTCACCGACACGAAGGATATACTCTCCTGCACTATAGCCTGTTTCAGTTGCTCCAAGGCATGACAACACAGTTCTCAATTCTGACTCATCTATACCGGAGAAGATCGAAGCACTTTTAATCGACCCAAAAAATTCTTCCATAAAAATTCCTTTCTGTTGGAAATACAACCGACTTGTTGTTTTTATTATAGTAAAATGCAATCAGAAAGTCAAGGAGGTACTTCAAATGAAACGGAAAATCATTGAAATCGATGAAGATCGCTGCAATGGCTGCGGCGCTTGTGCTAAGGCGTGTCATGAAGGAGCTATTGCTATGGTAAACGGAAAAGCAAAACTCATGCGTGATGATTACTGTGACGGACTTGGCGACTGCCTCCCGGCCTGCCCGACGGATGCGATTCGGTTTGTGGAGCGCGAGGCAGCAGCATATGACGCAGAAGCAGTTGCTGCAAGCAAGGCAAAGAAGGCAGCACACCTTGCCTGTGGCTGCCCCGGAACAATGGCAAAGTCCATACAGCACGGAACGGAAGAACTCCCGGAGATCGCGGCTTCCCGCGCTCCTATTTCACGGCTGTCCCAGTGGCCTGTGCAGATCAAGCTGGTCAATCCGAAAGCTGCGTATCTGGACGGCGCAAAGATCCTCGTTGCGGCGGACTGTACGGCCTATGCCTATGCGAACTTCCATGAGGAATTCATTAAAGGCCGCATCACACTGGTCGGCTGCCCGAAGCTGGACGCCATAGACTATTCTGAGAAGCTCACGGAAATCCTGAAGAGCAACGATATCCGTGACGTATTAGTCGTCCGTATGGAAGTTCCATGCTGCGGTGGTCTGGAAAATGCAGTTAAGAAAGCACTGCAGGGCTGCGGCAAGCTGATCCCATGGCGAGTCGTGACCATCTCCACGGATGGAAAAATCATAGAATAAAACCTATTCGGAATAACGGAAAGGAAGGTACTGAAAATGGAAAACAAGATGTTTTGCTATCAATGTGAGCAGACAGCCGGATGTGTCGGCTGCAAGGGAAATGCGGGCGTCTGCGGCAAAAGCGCCGGAACTGCAATCCTACAGGATAAACTGACAGGAGCGCTCATCGGACTTGCCCGTGCCACTGATGGGGACACGAATCCCGATGAGACCACATATCGGACATTGATCGAGGGTCTTTTCACGACGATCACCAACGTGAGCTTTGATGATGCAGCCATACAGAGACAGATCGACAAGACTCACGCCGAAAGGGACAAGCTCGTTCCGCAGTGCTCCTTCTGCGCCTCTCAGTGCGGAAAGAATAACGACTACGATATGCAGAAGCTCTGGAATGACGATGAGGATGTCCGCTCTCTGAAATCCCTGATCCTTTTCGGGCTTCGCGGTATTGCAGCTTACGCCTACCATGCACTTATGCTCGGTTACACAGATGATGAGGTAAACAAGTTCTTCGCCGAAGGATTGTTCTACATTGGCGAAGACCTCTCCGTCGAACAGCTCCTGCCGCACGTCCTGAAGGTCGGCGAGATCAACCTGAAGTGCATGGCATTGCTGGACAAGGCAAATACGGAAACCTACGGCACACCTGCGCCTGCAACGGTTCCTCTGTCCGTCGAAAGAGGTCCGTTCATCGTGGTGACGGGACATGATCTGAAGGATCTGCAGCTTCTTCTGGAACAGACGAAAGATAAGGGGATTAATGTCTATACGCACGGTGAGATGCTGCCCGCTCACGCATATCCGGAACTTAAGAAGTATCCGCAGCTTAAAGGCAATTTCGGAACGGCATGGCAGAACCAGCAGAAAGAGTTCGACGGCATTCCCGCGCCGATCCTGTTTACAACGAACTGCCTGATGCCTCCGAAGGCAAGCTATGCAGACCGTGTGTTTACCACAGAAGTCGTCGCCTTCCCCGGTGCTGTCCATATCGGTGATGAGAAGGACTTCACACCGGTTATCGAAAAAGCGCTTGAACTGGGCGGCTATCCCGATGAGCACCCGATGGCAGGCATAAACGGCGGTACAGCTGTGACCACCGGTTTTGGTCACGGGACTGTGCTCTCCGTCGCTGATAAGATCATCGAAGCGGTGAAGGCAGGAGCCATCAAACATTTCTTCCTTGTGGCAGGCTGTGACGGCGCAAGGCCCGGTAGAAATTACTATACGGACTTCGTGAAGAAGACTCCGAAGGATTCCGTGATACTGACTCTTGCCTGCGGAAAATATCGCTTCAACGATCTCGACCTCGGAACAATCGCAGGGCTTCCTCGCCTGCTTGATATGGGACAATGCAACGATGCATACAGCGCGATTCAGGTGGCTGTTGCCTTGGCAAATGCTTTCGGCTGCGGTGTGAATGATCTTCCTCTCTCCTTCGTTCTGTCATGGTACGAGCAGAAAGCAGTCAGTATTCTGCTGACGCTGCTTCACCTTGGAATCAAAAACATCCGTCTTGGTCCGACTCTTCCGGCATTTCTCTCGCCGAACATTACGAAGTTCCTCGTGGAGAACTATGGGATCGCACCGATCACGACTCCGGATGAGGACCTGAAAGCACTCCTCGATAAATAAACAAGTTTAATAACGAAGATCGCCTTTGAGTCCAACATCTCAGAGGCGATCTTTGTAGTCCATAGAAAAGCAAAAACTTATCCCATCGTGTGCAACTTATGTTGCTGCCTACACAAATTACCCTGCAAAACAAAAATTACCCTGCAAGCGGCAAAATCGGCGGAGGAATAATTAAATTGTATCAATCTCGGTGTTTTTATATCTA
>ONYN01000310.1 GCA_900322085.1 uncultured Eubacteriales bacterium
ATTCACAAAATCAGAAACCGAATTCTTTGGCTCTGTCAGGGACTTCAAGAAGAATTATTACAAGTGGATTTTGAAAAAGAAACTGTAGTGCAAAAAAACAGAACGCCCCCAAGTGTGCTTGAAGCTCCCATGCAGAGAATCAGAGGTCTGGGGGGAGAAGTTGCTTGTATTGTACACGATCATTCAGGCTTTGTCAAGACGGTGTGAAAGCACAATATTTGCGCCGCATTAAACAAAGAAAAGAGTTCCTTCCATCATCGAATAATCATCGCCTGACAATTTTCCGTGCAATTGGAATTACGTCAGGCGATGATTGTATTTAGAGCCTGTTTAGGATCTCGGCGTGTGCGTATCGCGCCGTCAGATTTTGGCAAAATATGGCGCAAAAGATGCAAGCGAGACATGCGCGAAGAGATTCTAGACAGGCTCTTACTCAACTTCCGGTGTTGCGCTGAACAGTATTATTTGATCGTAATCGTCGCGGCATTGGAAGTAACTTTGTTTCCGGCGGAATCAGTGACAATGCAGCGCACCTGCATTCCATTCCATGTGGAATTGGAAGTCGCTGTGGTGGAGGCTGTCGTTCTTGCACCCCAGTTATTCCATGATGTCTGGCCGGATTTCTTATATTGCCACTGGTATTTCAGGCCGCTACCTGTTGCCACAACCTTAAAGGTAGCGTTGCTGCCCGTCGCGATGGTAACATTGCTCGGTTGTGTCGTGATGGAAAGCACGCTGATGGTCACAGTCGAGGAATTGAGCGTCTTGCCGCTGCCATCGGTGATCTTGCAGTAGAGCTGAATGCCGTCCCATGTGTTGTTCGGGGAAACGGTTTCGGTAGCATGGGTTCTTCCGTTCCAGATATTGAAGGAAGTCTGCCCCTTCTTCTTGTAGTACCACTGGTATTTCAGATTGCTTCCTGTCACCTTGACTGAGAGGGTAAGCTCTTTGCCAGCGATAATGCTCTGGTTCTGTGGCTGCTGGGTGATGGCGATGCCCGCCGAATTGACCATGACAGTGACAGTGTTCGACTGCACTTTATTGCCCGCACTGTCTTTCACAATACAATAGAGTTGAATGCCGTCCCATGTGGCATTAGGTGTGCAGGTTTCGGAAGTGTGGGTACGTCCGTTCCATGTGCTGAAAGAAGTCTGTTTGGTTTTCTTATAATACCACTGATAGGTAAGTCCTGCACCTTGTGCCTTGAGTGAAAGGGTCACGCTGTCGCCAAGTGTGATGGTCTTGTCAGTCGGCTGTGCGGTGATCTTAATAGCCTGCGTAACGGTGATCCTGACGGTATTGGATTGCACTGTCCTGCCTAAATTGTCCTTGACAATACAATAGAGTTGAATACCGTCCCATGAAGCGTTAGGCGTACAAGTCTCGGTCGCGTGGGTATGTCCGTTCCATGCGTTGAAGGAAGTCTGTCCTGACTTTTTATAGTACCACTGATACGTTAAACCGACGCCCTCCGCTTGCAGCGAAAGCGTGACTGGTTTACCGAGCATAACAGTTTTGTTTGCAGGCTGCGTAAGAATATTCAAACGATCGAACCTCGTTCCGGGGCTTGCGATACCGTTATAGATATACCCCTGCTCAGGTTCAATATTGGTGTTTCTGTCTACTCCGAGTTTTAATACTTCATCATACGTCAGTTGCAACATGTCTGCATATTTTGCATCTATTGCCCCCTGGTCTGCCATTTCCGCAAACACCGCATAGTCTTCCGCTTCCCATGCGTTTCTCTCTTTATTGTAGTTATATATAATATTTGCGAGGCTTTCGGTCACTTGAATATTCTTATAGGTACGTTGATAGGAATTCGTGGTGGAATTGTACTCCCAGTCATACTCGTATTTTACGCTGGGCTTTTTCTGCAGAAGCAGCACAATTTTGCTTTCCGGGTGATCCTTCAACAAAGCGCCGGGACAATATGTGTGAGAATCCACATATCTTCCGTCCACCCATGCATCCGTAAGAAGCGCAAGACTTCCGCCCCAATATAAACTACCTCCAACGCCAGACGGTGTTGATGAAAAATTATAGTCGTCATCTTGTTGGTAAAGAAAAGAGTAACAGAAATCATTACTGATTTTTGTCCAAGCGCCATTTTTCCCCACCGTATTGCAGATCTGCCTGAATGTCAGTTCGTCGTCTCGGGGAACATCGTCCGGCATTTTCACTGCGGAATACTTCTGAAGAAGCCGCATGGAATCTTCCAGAGTAATCGTTTCACTTTCGTCAAATCGAAAGAATCTGGTAATTTTGTCCTCTGACAACCCCTGACCAGCTTCATTTCCCTGACCGCCATAAGATTTTGTCTTTCCGTTATAAGTCACATATATTGTATCATGTGCGCTTGCGCTCCATTTATAGGAAGAATCGCTGTTCAGGCGTTGGGAAACGTCCGCCATAACAGACGGGAATCCCCGCGAATCATATCGAAAAGGATAAATGGCAGAAGCAAATAATGATTTGTTTCCCTTACGATTGTAAGGAGATACGATATAAAATAACTGGTCGTTCCAACCATAACCAAGTTCCCAGTAGGAAGCGCTTCGGTAAACTTCTCCTCTGATAAAAGAGCCGCTATAAAGACAAATGGAATGAAATCCATACTGAACAGCATCCATTTTTTCAAAGAAAGTATTTCCTTTGGCATACGTGTCGATCAGGTAATCTGCCTGATCGACCAGCTTTGGCAATGTAAAACTGACTTCCGTATTCTGATATGTCTTTTTGCCGCTTTGATTGATTCCCGACTCGGTTTGCAGAATAATATCTCCGCCGTCTGTGTAACTGCTTGTAAAAAGATAGCCGCCCTTGACACGCTTTGTTTCTTCGTTTTCGTAAACAACATCCTGATATAGCGTGGAAACAGAAGTAATCACGCAGTCGTCTTTATACACCGATTTCTTGTCCAAAAAACGAAAAGATGTAGGATCAGGATTTTCTGTCTTTACTAGAAAAAACTGGTTGAAAGGAGCAAGAAGCGGCGTTATCTGATATGAATAACTCTCAGCGTTTGTGTAATTGCTCGCTGAAGCGGAAGCATCCGCCGCGAATACGCTTATTTCCTCCGTAAAGAACATCGCGGCAATCAGAAAAAACGTCAGTATTATTTTTTTGAAATTCATAAGTCATTCCTCCTTGCAAAAATGATTTATTTCCTGATTATAGCAATCCAAAAAAAGTATAAGGCAGTTGACAAGGGTGGTAAAATAGAAGCATAGAGGTGAGTGCTATGCTCAATAAGGAA
>ONYN01000124.1 GCA_900322085.1 uncultured Eubacteriales bacterium
CTGCCGCCTTTTACACTGCTCACGGCGGAATGGAAGCCATCCCTGAGCTTTGTGGAGAAATTGTCAAACGAGTCCTGAAATCCCATTTAATCTATCGCCTCCCGATTTTTCGGAAAAATGATTTCATTATCCTGTTAATTATAACACATAAATCCGGCAGTTGCACGCTTTTACAAAAGATTTAATAATTTTGTAACCATGTTAAAAAAAACGCCGGAAAATGCATTGTTAATAAGTATTTTGCCAATAATATCAACGCCGTCATAAACAAGCAATTGATAAAGGAGAAACAAATATGAACCAGAAATCAAAGAAAAACGCTGTGGCACTGTTTTTTGCCTTTGCGGCATTTTGTGCATCCGTTTATTCCCTTGCCTCGGCAGCGTCATACGAACCTGTGCCTGTCCGGGTCAATGACCGGATTTCCGACACAGATGTAACACCTGAGCCGTCAAACCCGCCCGAAGAAGCCACATTCCGGACAAAGGTGATCAGGCTGTGGCACGGCAAAGCCGCCGTATTTGATGTGGGTGCCGAAACCCCTGAACAAATTCTGCCCGCAGATACAGAAAGCCTTCCCGACGATGTAATATCGCGTCTCAGTGAGGGTATATTCATCTACACCCAAGAGCAGTATATCAGTTACATCGAGGATTTTTCATAATCATACCACGCTGCTTTATCAATTATACTGCAATCCTCCGCATTATTCAATCGGTTGAATTGTTAAATTATTATAACAGTTATAGAAAGGCAGAGAGTAAAACCTGCTGCGATCTTACTCTCTGCCATGCAGTGTTGATCATTGAAAACTGCATTCATACATATAGGGGAAAAACCGAATTCATGCTGTTTTTCGTTTGAAAGAATAACAGTACAAAATGACAATCGGCGTTACAATTGTAAGGCTTTTTACTTTACGCTGTTCTCGTAGGCTTCGATCATCTTTTTAACCATCTGGCCGCCGACGCTGCCGGCTTCACGGGAGGTGAGATGACCGTTGTACCCCTGCTTAAGGTTAACGCCGACCTCGCTTGCTGCTTCCATCTTGAATCTGTCGAGAGCTTCTCTTGCCTCGGGAACAACAATTCTGTTGCCATTATTGTTTGCCATGATATAGCACTCCTTCAATAATAATCTGTGTGGATAATCTCCGTGCGCCGCAGTAATATTGTGTGCATGGGTACAGATTATATGATTGGAAGTTTCTGTGATAATTTCAAAATTTGACGCTGACATAAAGCTTGGGATACTCCCACACCGCAAGCTGTATCATAAGCAACGCGGCAACAGCCAACCACTCCCCGACGCTGAGAGCTTCAAAGCCCATCAACGCCGCCACCCACGGAACGGTTATCATCACAGCCACCGCCGCCGCTACAAACACCACGGCGATCAGCAGCTTATAATTGCGGAATATGCCGGCCAGAACCATCGGTCTTTCCGAACGGGAGCACAACGAATGCAGTGCGATTCCCAGCGACATCGCGGCAAAAGCCATTGTGATGCCGACTCTTTCTCCGCCCTGGTTGATGCTGAAAAATCCCGCGCCGATCATATAGGCGATCATCGAATGAAAGACCAGATAGAAACCGGCCATCCACGCACGGTACCGTTCAAAGGTTCCGATAAGCATTCCGTCATTTGTTTCCGGCATTTTTTTCATAATATCCCTGTCGGCTGGTTCGTCGGCAAAACAGGGCTGCACAAACAGAAAGAGCAGTAAATTGAATATCGCCAAGGGAAGCAGTCCCAATATGCTGACTCGGAATACAATTCCTCCCAGAACCATCAGAAGTGTCTGGGCAATGGTGCATGTCACGCTGAATTCCGTCAGATATCTCAGATTCGTCCGGATGCGTCTGCCGTACCTGATCATCGACAGAATGTTTACAAAACTGCTGTCGGAAAGCGTTACATCAGCGGCGTCAACTGCCACATCTGTGGCGGTGGCCTCCACCGAACAGCTTATATCCGCCCTGTGAAGGGCAGGGGCATCATTCATTCCTCCGGCAGTCATCAGGACGCAGGCGCCTTTCGACTGCCAGATTCTGATAATGCGAACCTTGTCCTCAGGGGTTATGCGCGCAAAAACAGAATACCTGTCTATGCAGGCTCTCAGCTTTTCGTCCGACATTGCCGCAAATTCCTCACCGGTGATTACCGACTGCCCTTCGCCCAGAATATGCAGCCGGCGGGCAAGCGACGCCGCCGTTTCGGGGTGATCGCCGGTGATCATCACCGTGCGTATTCCCGCCTCGGTGCAAACGTCAATGGCCTCTCCCACATCTTCGCGGCACGGGTCATAGAGTCCCAGCAGCCCGATAAATGTCAGGTCGTGTTCCAGATTTTCCGGCGTGAGCTTTTCCGGAAGCTGACTGAAAGACTGAACCGCAACGGCAATTACCTTCAGACCCTCGTCAAACATTTCCCTGGCATGTTTGCCTATCTCCGTTTCGTTCACATTCACACACTTTGAGAGCAGCACATCCGGAGCACCCTTTGTGACAGTCATATATACGCCTTCCACGTCATAAACCACCGTCATAAGCCTGCGCACCGGGTCAAACGGCAATTCCGCACGGCGCGGATATTGATCCAGCAGCTCGTAAATGTCTCCGCCGTTGCTCGTGTAAGCCTCAATAATAGCGGCTTCGTTGCGGTCGCCGGTGATCAGATCGTCTTCACTGCCGGAATTGTACATCAGCTTGCGGTCGCAGCAGAGTGCACAGCAGCGCATCAGATATTTCAGATCGTCCGACCAGAAACCTTCGCTCACATTCGCCACCGTATCTCCCGCAGGCCATGCCTTCAGTACGCTGAGTCGGTCGAGAGTCAGCGTACCGGATTTATCGGTGCAGATGACCGAGGTGCTTCCGATCACTTCGGTCTTTTTGAAGCGGTGCAGCATGATGCCTTCCCTGCTCATCGAAGCGATGCCCTTGGCAATGGATCGCATGACATTCTGCGGCAGTCCTGCGGGGACGGTGCAAATTACCAGGGTAAGGAAAAACAGTATTCCGTCAAACAATGCGTCAGCACCTGTATGTCCCTGCCTGAGCTTCAGATAATCCGGAATCACCTCAAAATTCGACATCACAAATTGTCTGATCTGCTTAAAGCCGACTGACATGGTTTTCAGATCGAGGCCAAGTGTGTATATTGAAAGCACAGATATCATCGTACACAGCACCAGCCATGTGCCAAACGATTTGATACTGATGGAATTTTTGACAAGAGGCGTGCGATTGCTTATCAGACGGGGCCTTCTGCCGTGTTTGAGAGCCAACTGCGTGTGTGTGCCGGTTTCAGTCACCAGCATAACGGCGCGTCCCGTTACTGCCACCGTACCGGAATATGCCATATTGCACCGCTGACCGATGGGGGTTTCTTCGGGAAGCACCGCGTTGGAATCCTTGAGCGCCGGCGTATCGTCGCCCGTGATAATTCTCTCGTCACACATGAACGACCGTGTGATAAGCAGTCTGCCATCGGCGGGAATAATATCTCCGACCTCAATCTGGATAATGTCGCCGGGAACAAGTTCCTCGGTCAATATCTCTTTAATAATGCCGTTTCTCCTGACTCTCACAAATGTAAGGGCATTTCTCTTTATGTCCACAATCGTGCTGTTGGCCGCAAACTCCCGGAAAGCACTCACTGTATCCTGAATCAGAGCTGACAGCATCAGCAGTCCCGCATAAACCAGATTGACAGTCAGAGAAGCGACGTCAGTTTCACCCGCATAATAATTTCCGATATTTACAGCAGCGGAAAGCCCCGAAATAACGATCAGCGTCACACTCAGCGGCGAAAGCAGCTTGCCCGTCAATACCGTAAAACCGGATTTTTTGCGTTTGGTGACCGTTACATTCTTGCCGAATGCCGATCTGCGCACGCCCGCGTTGAGATCGGTAAGTCCTTTTTTCGGCTGCGAATCAAGTTCCTTGGCAACGGCCTCTTTATCTGCGCTGTGCCATATCATATCAAAAAATCCTCCTTCCGAAAATATGTTTTAGCTGATTGTAAAATTTGAAAAATAGCGTAAATACGGGGGTTAGTCAATTTTTTTTCGGAGTTTTTTCTCCACGCGGAGCAAGGCAAATCCTCACAATTTGCTTTATTTGTATTCGCCCAACTCCGGTTTAAATCCAAGCGCGTTTCGCTCGTTCGGCTAAAGCCTCACTCGTGGGGACGCTGTCCCCACTCCCCTGCAAGGGCTCTGCCCTTGACCCGGCAGGGAGCCTTGCCCCCTGCACCCCACGCTCGCATTCGCTCGCTAGTTATGGCGCTTCGCTATGCTTTTTTCTTTTTACTTTTACAATCGCCCAAAAATATGTTTTTCCATCACACAAAATTACTAAAATACTATCATACTAAGCTACAATTTATATTTTATCAAATCAGTTATGATATTTCAAGTATATTATAAAATTCATTTTCAATTATTAAAAATAACAGAAATTTGAGAAAAATTTGTCTTCGTTGTTTAAACAGTGCAAAAAAGATGTGATTTGTTATGCAAAATTATTGTTGAAAAAGCTTTGACAATCGGTTACAAAAGTGTTATAATGGTTACATTCTCTGTAATATGTTCGATACAATTCAATTTGAGTCCGGAGGTTTGACAAGTATGATGAAAAGAACGGTTTCGATCGCACTGCTATTTACCATGTCACTATGCATAATGACATTCGGTATGTGGAACGATGTCAGTGCGGCAGCTATGAGCAATGCCGACGCACTGACTCCTTTTGTTTATAAACAGGGAGAATACACCACGCTGGGGAATCTCACTATCTACAATGCCCCGGCGGGTTCCTCTACCGGCAGAGCCGTTCCAAAAGGGACAAGCGTCAAAGTAACTTCGGTCAGCGGCGAATTCGGCAAGGTTTCCTACGGCGGCAAAACCGGATGGATCAACCTGAGCTACGCCTTCAATCCTCAGAACAAGGCCAATATTCCCGCGAGACTTGATATGCTGCGCAAAAAATTCCCTGACGGGATGTATTGGAACCGTGAAACGCCCGATGTAAACAACCCCGACGGATATACCGATCAGCCATGTCCCAGAGGTCACACTGAGATGCGTGACAATTATTTCGACGGCACATGCCAGTGTCAGGGCTTCGCCCTTAAGCTCGGATACGACCTCTTCGGAATTCATGCATACTACTGGGAGCGTCATTACGATCTCAGCCAGGTCAGGACAGGGGATCTTATCCGTTACCGCAGCAGACATACCGTTATGATCACCGGTGTTTATGATACATACTTCACTGTTGCCGACTGCAACTGGGGTTATTCATGCAACATTATGTGGGACCGCAAAATGGATAAGAGCAAATTCTCCTTTTACGAGAACGATCCATATGACGGCATCTATCACTGTCCGACAAACGGCGGATATGTTATTCCGAAGACAACTGTCGCAGCCGCTTTTAAAGCAACTGCAACCACCACTACAACTCCGACTACTAAGGCCACCACCAAAGCCACTAC
>ONYN01000081.1 GCA_900322085.1 uncultured Eubacteriales bacterium
GCGGCACAGGTATTCCCGAGGACCAGATCAAGAAGGCAATCTCTCTGGGCGTTGCCAAGATCAACGTCAACACCGAGCGCCAGCTTGCGTTCCAGGAGGCCACCAGAGCTTACATCGAGGCAGGCAAGGACCAGCAGGGCAAGGGCTTCGACCCCCGCAAGCTGCTTGCTCCCGGCGCACAGGCTATCAGAGACATGGTCAAGACCAAGATGGAAATCTTCGGCTGCATCGGCAAGGCTGAGTAATTTTTCGCCCCTGTATTTCAGAGCAGTCTGATCCATTAAATTAACGAGTATTTTCACCGGACAACCGCGGCATCTCATTTGCTGTCAAGCGGTTGTCCGGTGTTTTTTACTGTTTTTTACAAGTTTTATTGACATTTTTTAAATGCTGTAGTAAAATAGTAATAAAATTTCATAGGGAAATCATACAGTATTTCGGCAAAAAGCTCTCGGAGCATGAGGCGGAAATCAAGCAGCAGATCGGATACGCCGGAGGTGCGGTAGATTATTACAAGCGGTTCCATGAGCGATTACATTGAGAAGTGCCGCTCCGAGGGCATCGGGGAAACGCTTGAGGAAAGCCGTTTGTGCTGTTCATCATCATAACGTTTATTTTTATTCTGGCGGTGGAAGTGGTTCATCACTTACCCGGACTGGAATTTCTCAACGAAACGGCAACGCTTGGAAACGTAACAATGTGGTGTATTTTTGCCGCGGCATTGGCAATATATGCCGTTGCAACAGCCATTTCGTGTCAAGTCGCAAAAAAACGCTTTGAACGTGTGGATATGTAAAGTTACATTCTCCGCTTCAATCCAATAGAAAATTAACCCCCGCTGAGGTAAGCCCGTCATCAAGGAAAGGCTCCCCCTCAGCGGGGTGTTTCTTTCATATGATATCAAAAACGCCACGGAAAATATTGTTTACCTCGCCGATAGACACTTCATAGGTGTAACGGCCTTTCTGCCAATGTCCGGGACTGTCCCAGCCGAAGCCGGTCCAGCACCGGTCATCTCCCGCGTGGAAACGGATTGGCACCGAGTAATTGGCAAACACTTCACCGCTGCTTTTTGAAATCTTGTAATTGAGGGTAGTATATACCGGAATACGCATCTTGAGCAGGCTTATCTCGAAATAGATCCTTCTGGCAGCCCGCGCCGGAAATTCCGCCGTGTATTGCCTTTCGGACGGGTCGGGAGGAATCGCGCCGGCATTGAACAGCCTGACGCTGTTCATGGTGAGACGGGGATTGTCATATTTGCCGTCCACCACGTCAAAATATGTCGTGAGCTGATTGGAACCGTTCATCGAAGCTTTCACGGTATATCTGCCAACCTGCCAGTTGCCGGGACTTTTCCAGCCCCAGCCCTGATAATAATCGGTATCGCCCTTTTTTATGGCGCCGACGCCGTGAATCTCGCCCGTCATGGGCGTTCCGTCCTGACGGAATATCTGCCAGTCAAGCGATACATCCATATCGGCCGGGGCGGCATTGTACGTAACCAGAATCCCGATCATTCCTGTCTCGCCTTTCAGAAACAACGGCCCCTGCACCTTCCGCGCCGCAAATGAACTGCCGTCATAAGAAAAGGTGCTTATGGAATGGATGACAAACGGCTTCTTTTGGGCACTCCCCTGCTGAGGAGCCTTGCGCTGCGCGTTGGGAGCCGCCGTTTTTTTCGCGTCGTTCGTGGGAGCGGTCTTTTGGGCGTTCGTATTGGGTGGAGACGCCGGACGGTCGGATTGGCGATGGACAGTCGGCGTGACGGTGCGTCCGGAATCGGAAGCGCTGACGCTGGCGGATTGCAGTCGGAGAGAGGACATGCCTATGCCCTCCAGCGCCATATTGACGATGGCAACGGCGTTTTCATCGGACAAAAAAGCATTGTCCATCAAATGCTGGCGGATATCCAGCACCATTACCTCACGCTTTGACTGCTTCGGTTCGATGAGCACCGCATGCGCCTTTTCAAATATTCCGTTGGCGCTGCCCACCCGCATCAGCTTCTTTTCGCGGTCGTGTCCCTGCACCAGATCGGATATATAGGACATCACCGTGGCCGGCTGAAGCAGAATGTCGGCGCCTTCCTTTTTGATCAGAAAGGCGATGACCCCCGGCACGGTATGCTGATCTTTGCCCTTGGTCTGATCAGCGCCGCAAATCGGACATTTCGTGTCACCGGAAGTACCGTTCCACTCGCTTTTGCATACATTACAAATCAATTCCGCCGCACATCCCTTAAAATGAATTCACAGACATATTCCACGCGATGAATCACGCCGTCAGAATTGATTTGCCGACACATCGAATTTGTCCTGCGCAACGATGATATTGTCCATCACCTTGCCGCACCACGAACAATACAGCGACGGCTCATGGTTCCAGCAATTAATCCTGCCGCAGTAGCCGCACTGCACAAATTCATGCGTCCCGCAGTACGGGCAGCCGGGATATTCCGCCGTCTCGTACATATTGCCGCGAATTCTGTTCCTGTCGAAGCCCTCGTTTCTCGCGCTCTTTTCGGATATTTTAAACGCCCATGTGCGCCACCAGTCTCCGTCAGCCATTCTTTCCACTCTGATGCCGTAGACCTTGCTGCATTTGCCGCACCTGCACAGAATGACATTTGCTTCCATCTGTTCACACTCCCAAATACGGGTCATTCGCCCGTCATTTCGATTCCAGCTCGTCGAGTTTTTGCATTATCTCGCTCTTCTGCCTGAGCAGAGCCTCGTACTTTTCCTTGCGCGGCAGATACCTTTCCTCCGCCGACTTCATCTGAGCCGACGCTTCGTCATACTGCCGCTTAGCCTCGTCACGCTGCGCGGTCAGAGCTTCCAGATCCTTCTTGGCGGGAGCAAGCATATCCTTGGTAAAGCGCAGCTTGCCCAGCAGTTCCTTGATCTCCGACGGCAGTTTGTCCGAATCGGGGATTTCCTCCTGCTCATGCGCCGCGATTTTCTCCTCCAGCTCACGGCACTGGTCGTCCAGCTCCCGGAATTTTTCTCCGGTGGTCCGGTAGGAAAGCGCAAGTCCGTCGTACAGCTTGGCAAGATGCTCCAGCATACCGCCGCTTTCCATGGACTTGATTCTGCTGTTAACCAGCGCCAGCTCGTCGCGTGTATTGACCAGGAGATTTGCGTTTTCAAAGTCTTTGAGGAACTTCTTTGTCCGCTTTACGTCCACAAAGCCGCTGACGGTCACATCGTCAGCGCTTCCCTGCTTGCTGAGTTCACTCAGGTCGGCGGGAAGGGACTTCTCCATTGCCTCCACGCCCATTTCGCACGCCTCGATCAGAATGTTTCTGTAATAGGCGTGCGTTTTTTCCATAGAGGTCGGAAAGCTGTCCTCCACTCCGTCGGTTCCGGCAATACAGGCAATGACGGGGTTTTCTTCCAGATTAATGACATGATAGCGCACGCTGCTTGCCGCGTCGGGATCGCAGAGCGAAGTGGTCGCGGTGCCGACGCACCTGTCGTCCCACGGAATAGGCTGGCAGGCCTTTCCCTCCCCGTCAAACACAACGCATCTGCCGTCGCCCTGCTGGAGCAGCAGCAGGTATTTTTCGGTCAGCAGTCCCGCAATAAGGGTCGTTCCGTACATTCTCTCGGTTCTGATTCCCTTGCGGTATTCGTCGCCCAGTCTCGAAGCCGTGCGGTATTCCTCATCGGTGAGAGGATTCTGACTCAGTTCATTGTCCACTTCGCTGAGCCACTTGCCGACAATGCTGCGAATCAGGCGTTCGATCATAGAGGAACATTCCAGCCGGTCAAAGAGACGGCTCTCAAAGCCGTTTTCCGCGATGCTGCCCGCAAAGCTCTCCAGCGCCTCACAGGCTATCCTGCACGCGTACTCCGAGCCTATGGAGCTTCGCAGGCAGTTGGGGTCGCCGTGTCCGTCGGCAACGGCAAATATGCTGAACCCGTCTCCCGTCTTCTTGATGCCGAAGTCCTCACAGGGGGTATCCTTTCTGATGTGGCTGGACCCCCGCACCGAGCTGCAAAAAAGCTCATACTGCGCGCAGTCCGCCTTTTTCCATATACCCAGCATATCAGTTCCAGTCTCCGCTGTCGTCCCAGACATCCTGTGCGCCGCCGTTGCCGGCTGCCATCAGGTCGGGGCCGTCGAAGTCGGCAATCTCAGGGGCAACGGTGAAGTTGTCGGAATCGAGCGTTGTGGTGGCGGCTTCGAGTATCATGGAACCGCTCGCGGAATCGCCCGCCATTCTTGACGAACCTGCCAGCATGGAGGCCGATACCGATACGGCAATAATCATTCTCTTGAGCGTTTCAAGGTCATTGGTCTGGATAACGGCTTCATTGCTGCCCACAAGCTTGGTGAGTATGCCGATATTGGCGTCCTCGCCGATGGCAATGGCGATCTTTCTCGCCGCCTGGAACCACTTGTTGGTCTGCTTGATGTTACCCAGTTCCTTCTCCCAGTTGTCGTTGGGCTCGCCGTCGCTCATGAAGATGATGACGGGTGCGCAGAATCCGGTATCGCTGACGAGGAAGGAATTGCGGCTGAGCTTCTGATTAAGCTCCTTGAGGGCGGCGCCGAGATCGGTCAGGCCGCCGGCCGTCGCGTCATTCCAGAAAAAGTCGTCGAGCGAGACAAGGCCGTTGCTCGTGATCCACTGCGCGCCGGACGAGAATGTGAGCGCGGCAATTCTGATCTCCGCCTCGGGGATCTCCCCCACCTTCTCGCGGAGAATCGGCTCCAGCTCGTGAATGGCTTCGTTGACGCTCGCGATTCTGTCGCCGAACATGCTGCCCGACGTATCGATCACATAAATCAGCGGAAGAACCTTCTTGACAATAACACCTTCTGTACTTGGCATAACAAAAACCTCCTGAAAATTGCTTTTGATTAATAATAAAATAATGAAATTATTTGAACTCTATTTTTTTGTCAAACGCCTCAATCACGATGCCGGGATTGAACGGTATGACTTCGTTGGGCTTGATTTGCTTGGGCTTGCCGCTGGGAGTGGTGGCGTTGAGTATCAGACCGCTCATATTCCGGAAGCCCAACACGCCGGGCTTGTCCTTTCGTGTGACGACACATCCGAAGGGGTGAAGCGCTTCGTCGGCGTTGCATGTGCCGAGCTGACAGCGGTAGATCCGGGAGCCTCCCGCCGCCGTTATGGAATATCCCGGCAGCTTGACGGTATGAGTGACCGCGACAGGCTTGCCGCAGACGTCGCACTTGGTGGTGGAGGCATTCTGAATGAACACCTCGTTGCCGCAGGTACATCTGACGATGTCGCTTCTGAAACGCACCAGCACCTGAAGCCAGTCCAGTTCTCTCAGGCGCTTGCCGGGATTTTGCAGGGCTTCCTGACTGAACGCCGTGATAAACTTGCTCTTGAGATAATCCGGCATGAAAGCCCAGCGCTCGATGACGCTTATCTGCAAATTTCTCACCGGAGCGTTGCCCCGGTCGCTGGGGTCAAATATAAAGAGCGGGGACGAACCGTAGAGCTTTTCCGCCAGTTCGTCGGTCATGCAGGTGGCAAGAACCCATCTGCTGCCTTCCAGCGGGTGATTGGTGAAAAGTATGAGAAAAAGTATGGCGGCCAGCGAATATCTGTCCGATTGGGTATCGGGAAGCACCTTTCCCTTGCCGTTGACGATTTCGGGCGCCATATATCTCGGCTTGCCGAGAATACCCGTGCTGGTGCCGTTCTTGGCCACGTTGTCGTTGTCGCAGATCAGCACGTCGCCCGTCTGGGGGTTGATAAAGAAATTGCCGTCATTGAGATCCTGATAGCTGTAGCCGTTGTTGTGAAGGATCCGGAACGCCGAAACGATGCGTATGCACGCCTCGGCAGCCGCTTTGAATGAAGTGAAATTGTACTTTCTGGAGCCTAATATCTTGCTCAGCTCGTAATATCCCTCGGGACGCAGTCCCATAATGTATCCGAACGTGCCGCCGGAATATTCCGTGACCGCGTCCGGCCACAAAAAGGCCTTGTCGGGCGAACCCTTTGACGCGTTGTTCTTGAGATTGTCATAAAACAGAATGGGGTCTCTGAGCGTCTCACGTTTGTACCATTTGAGAGCTTTTTTCTCTCCATTGTAATCCACGCGGTAAACCTCGCCCTGACCGCCTTCCGCAATGAAACTCTCCACTTTGATGGGTACTCCGGACACGGTCTTGATCACCTGTCCCGCCTGAAGCATTGGCATACTGGCACTTCCTCTCCCATAATTATACAGATTCATTATACCACACAGTCCGCAGAATTGATGTACATTGTGTTAATTTACAATTTTAATATGGAATAACCTGTTTTTTTGACTACATATTACAAACACCGTTTCCATCGGCAGATGTCACAGTCTTTTTTTGACGCGGTAAAAATACACGCCCTGCACAGGGTTGTGGCTTTTTTCCAGATCGAACATGAAGAGCGAACGAATCCGCAGCATGTTGGTCACGGTATCGTCCAGCTTTTTCGCGGTAATTTCGGGCGGCGTGCTGCGTTCCACAAATTTGAAATAGATCACTTCCGACCTTTCGCGCAGCTTGTCCGAAATGTAACTGCGGCAGGCGTCCATATCAAAGAATTCCCGGCAGGATTTCTCAAAGAATGTCAGCCCTTTGCCGTGGAAGCAGGGAGGCAGACCGCCAAAAATATGATCTAAGCGCATATCCACATCCGGCAGACAGAAATAATCGTACCGGGTAAATCTCAGCTGGGTGCTGAGACTGATATCCCATGTAACGTCCAAGTGGGCGCATAAGCCGTTGATGGTCGCCATGTTCCACGCGTGAGGACGGTAATTCACGCCGTTGGTCGTCGCCTCGCCCAGAACCACCGGCAGACTCAGGCCAATTCTTTCGCCCAGCAGGACCACCGCCTTGGCTATACCCTCGCAGACCGCCGAATGTCTGAGAAACACCCCTTCAATCGTCAGAGCGTCGGGGACATTTCGTCCCTGGGCCGCGGCACGTTCGTCATATACGACGCTCCGCACAAGCCGGTCGTGAATCAGCCGGCATTTGTCCTGATCGCTGGCTCTTGTGTCGCTACCGGCAAGGAACTGTCTGATCGACGCTTCTACCGCGTCAATCCTGTGGCGTGTCTCTTCGGGTGAGTAAAAGTATCTTATCTCCACCCTGCTGCGATTTGACCCGAGCACCGTCATCCTGACCGTGCTGAGATCCACATAAAACATTTCCGGCCGGTCGTATGAAACACATTCCAGCACGCGGGAAATCTCCTGCATATCTGTGCTTTCCGCAAAGAAGGACTCCTTGCGGGCGTTGACAGCGTCGCACAGTGATTGGTACATTTTGCGCTGAACGTCGTTCAGCTCCTGATAATAATAACC
>ONYN01000126.1 GCA_900322085.1 uncultured Eubacteriales bacterium
ATGGAGTCGGTGGACGGCAGGACGGTCATTAAGCGTTCGGTCAGAGTGATATCCGACGCACCCGAAGCGGATGTGAGTGCAGCGGTGGAGAGGGCGAAGAACTGTCATCTTTACAAGGTGCTTACAGGCGAGATAGAGGTACTTGACGAGTAAAACTACAGAGATGAAATCATTTGCAATGCGGCATTTCAGTATTCCGCATTGCAAATTTGTGTATTATCGAGGGAAAGGAGGAACGGAGAAAGTGTTTGCACATCTTCATCTGCATACCGAATACAGTTTGCTCGACGGAGCATGCCGCATCAAGGAACTTGTGGCAGCCGTCAAGGAGCTAGGACAGGAGGCCGTCGCCATTACCGATCACGGAGTGATGTACGGCGCTGTGGAATTCTATAAGGAGGCTGTGAAACAGGGCATAAAGCCCATCATCGGCTGCGAGGTCTATGTTGCTCCCCGAGGGATGAGTGACAAAACGCACGGTATAGACTCGGAATACTCCCATTTGGTGCTGCTGTGTGAAAACATGACGGGATATCAAAATCTCATCAAGCTGGTGTCGCTCTCGTGGACGGAGGGCTTTTACGTCAAGCCGAGAATCGACCTGCGCACTCTGAAGGAGCATACCGAAGGGCTGATTGCGTTGTCGGCGTGTCTTGCGGGGGATATTCCGCGCAGACTGCAAAGTGGCGATTATCGTGCCGCGTACAGCAGGGCGCTGGAATACCGCGAGATGTTCGGAGAGGATCATTTCTTTCTCGAATTGCAGGATCACGGCATAGAAGCGCAGGAGGTGGTCAACGCGGGCCTTCTCCGGCTGCACAAGGAGACCGGAATCCCGATTGTCGTGACCAACGACTGCCATTATATCAAAAAAACCGATGCACGCACCCACGAGATACTTCTCTGCATACAGACCAAAAGTACGGTGGAGGATCCTGACAGATTCAGATTCCCGACCAGCGAATTCTATCTCAAGAGCGAGCAGGAAATGCGCTCCCTTTTCCCGGATTATCCCGAGGCGGCGGACAACACCGTGAAAATCGCCGGACGCTGCAATGTGGAATTTGAATTCGGACACACCAAGCTGCCGCATTTTGATGTGCCGGAAGGCATATCCCACGCCGATTATCTCAGAAGCATGTGCTATGACGGACTGCGCGCGAAATATTCCAACCCCGATGACGAAAAGCTGACCGCAAGGCTGGAATATGAGCTTTCGGTAGTGGAAAAAATGGGCTACGTGGATTATTATCTGATAGTGGGTGACTTTGTGCATTATGCCAAGAGCCGTGATATTCCGGTCGGACCGGGCAGAGGGTCCGGAGCAGGGAGTCTTGCGGCGTATTGCATAGGGATTACTGATGTCGATCCTATGAGGTACAACCTGCTGTTCGAGCGTTTTCTCAATCCGGAAAGGGTGAGTATGCCGGATTTCGACATAGATTTCTGCAATGAGCGGCGGCAGGAGGTAATAGATTACGTCATCAGAAAATACGGAGCGGACAATGTGGCGCAGATCATCACCTTCGGGACAATGGCAGCGAAGGCGGCGGTGCGAGACGTGGGACGTGCGCTTGGAATGTCCTACAGCCTGCCCGACCGGATCGCCCGCATGATTCCGAATGCCCTGCATATCACCCTCCGGGAGGCATTGGAGGGCTCGGCAGACCTTCGCGCCGCTTACCAGAACGACCCGCAGGCAAAGGAACTGCTGGACATTTCCATGAGTCTGGAAGGAATGCCGCGCCACGCTTCCACACATGCCGCAGGAGTGGTGATCACCCGTCTGCCGGTGAGTGAATACGTTCCGCTGGCGGTCAACGACAATGTGGCTGTGACGCAGTACACCATGACGGTGCTCGAAGAGCTGGGCCTGCTCAAAATGGACTTTCTGGGCATACGCAACCTGACGGTCATTAAGGACGCGGAAACCATGGTGCGCCGCGCCGTCCCGGACTTTGACATGAAAAAAATCCCCTACGACGACCCGGAGGTATTCGCGATGATCTCGTCGGGGGAGACATCGGGGGTCTTCCAGTTTGAATCGGCGGGAATGCGGAGCGTGCTGCAGCGAATGCAGCCTAAAAGCATTGAAGATCTGACCGCCGTGCTGTCGCTCTACCGGCCTGGACCGATGGCATCCATACCCAAATACATCGAAAACAGCAAAAATCCGTCGAAGATAGTATATGCTGACGAGAGATTGAGGGACATTCTCGACGTGACATACGGCTGTATTGTCTATCAGGAGCAGGTAATGCAGATATTCCGGGCGCTGGCGGGATATTCTCTCGGACGCGCCGATGTAGTCCGCCGTGCGATGAGCAAGAAAAAGCACGATGTAATGCGGCAGGAGCGCAGGGTATTTGTGGAAGGGCTCAGGGACGAGAACGGAAGTGTGATAGTGGAGGGAGCCGTCAGCCGCGGCGTGGCGAGAGAGACAGCCGAAAAGATATTCACCGAGATGGAGTCGTTTGCGTCTTACGCGTTCAATAAGAGTCATGCGGTGTGTTACGCGGTAGTGGCGTATCAGACGGCATATCTGAAATGCAAATATCCAGGAGAATATATGTCAGCGCTGCTGACCAGTGTGCTGGACTGGCGGGGCAAGGTTTCGGAGTACATTGCCGAATGCCGCAGAATGGGGATTCCGGTGCTTCCGCCGAGCATAAACGAGAGCGAACTCAATTTCACATACACTCCCGGGGGAATACGCTTCGGACTGCTTGCCATCAAGAATCTTGGCAAGGGTGCCATTATACGCATTATCAGGGAGCGTGAAGCCGGCGGAAAGTATAAAAAATTCCATGAATTTTGCAGCCGCGCGTGCGGTACGGAAGTCAATCGCCGGGCCATCGAGAGCCTTATCAAAAGCGGAGCGCTGGACGGGCTTGCCGACAACCGGCGGCAAATGCTGCTGTCGCTGGGCAGAGTGATGGATTATCTTGAAACCGACCGCAGACAAAACCTGGAGGGACAGCTCAATCTCTTCGGTGACGATGAGGGCATTTCAGAGGGGATAGAGCTGATACAGACCGAGGAGTACCCATTGGAAGAACTGCTTGCCATGGAGAAGGAAGTCACCGAGCTGTATCTGAGTTCACACCCGCTGGAGGCGTATGCGGAGACCGCCGCTGCCATTCACGCGGCATCGCTGCTGGAAATCATCAGCGGAGCGGAGGACGAGACCGACAGCCGATATGCCGACGGGAGACATGTGAGGCTTCTTGTTATGATAGAGTCAATGAAGCTCAAGCTCGCCAAAAACAACGAAAAAATGGCATTTGCCGAGATAGAGGACGCGGGGGCGACAGTGGAAATGATCATTTTTCCAAAGGTGCTTGCCATGTACGCGGGGATCATTTCGGAGCATATTCCGCTGATCATAGACGGACGGATCAGCCTTCGCGAAGAGGAAGAGCCAAAGATTATCTGCGAGAGGATTTTTTCAATATCGCAGGCGGACAATCTGCCTCCAATTGATGCGGAGCATAATGATAGTCATTATCATAATACAACGTCGCGCAGGGATGACCGGCAGAGAAACGGACAGACATTTGCCGCGCCGAACCAGACGCCCGCGCACAGGGGAAACCCGATCTTGTATCTGAGAGTACCTTCTATGGAATCGCCGGAGTGGTATCGAGCGCTGAAGGTGATCAAAGTATTCGACGGAATATCGCGGGTATTCATACGCTGCTCAGACAGCGGCCAGATGGTGGAAGCGCCGGCGCAGTACCGTGTGATGATGAACAGCGTCATGCTGGACGAACTCAGCCGCATTTTAGGCGAAGTCAATGTGGCGGTGCGGTATGAGAAAGCGTGAATCTGTGCGGATTGGCATGTACGGCGGGTTAATCGGATTAAATTTATGAAAAACGGCAAAAATATGAAAAAAAAAGAAAAATACCTGTTTTTTGGCAAAAAGTTGTTGCTAAATTTTGAGATTATGATATAATTGACATGAGCGTAAGATTGAATCGTAATGTCTTCGGTCTTAGAGCCTGCTGACGTATCTCGGCGCGTACTGATTGCGCCGTCAGATTTTTCGCCAGATGCAGGGAATTTGCCGTAGCCATACTGTCGTATTGCAAGG
>ONYN01000185.1 GCA_900322085.1 uncultured Eubacteriales bacterium
AGCCTTGCACTGTATTGCGACAGGATGGTCTTTGACACCCAAAACGCCTTTGAAACCGACGAAGAGGGTAATACGGTGGAACTCGGACCCAAGCAGTTTGTATGGCATTTTGACGATATAACAAAACTCAGCTGCGTACACAAGAACCGTATTCAGATCTCTGTGGGGGAAAAGGATTATTTCGAGATCCATTCCAAAAACACCTATCGTTCAGCGTATGCCTACATGATCTATTTCTACTGTCTCAAGCGCCACGCTCAGGGCAAGCCGCTGGATTTCTTCGGCATGTGATCCTTTTTAATCAATAAAATCAACCCGCCCCGAAAGGAGCTTCTTAAACGGAAGCCAGTCTTTCGGGGCGAGTTTTTATGCTCATTTTTTGGTTGAAAGCAGACAATCCATTATCGAAGAGCATCCTTCATGGACTTTACGTATTGGCCCACATATTCCGCAGCGTCCGCGCCGTGCTTTTCAAGCAATTTGATGATAGCCGATCCAACGATGGCGCCGTCGGAGATATCCGCCATTTTTCTCGCCTGTTCGGGGGTGGAAATGCCGAAGCCTATGGCGCAGGGGACATTCGTATTCTCCCTGACCACCTGGACGATGGAAGCCAGATCAGTCTTGATTTCGCTTCTCATGCCTGTTACGCCGAGGCTGGAAACGATGTATATAAAGCCCTCCGCTTCCTTTGCGATCATTGCAATGCGGTTTTCTGACGTGGGGGCGATAAGGGAAATAAGGTCAACCCCGTATTGGCGGCAGATGGGCAGAAATTCCTCCTTTTCCTCATATGGAAGATCGGGAAGAATAAGCCCGTCAATTCCGATTTCGCCGCAGGTCGAGATAAATTTCTCCGCTCCGTAGGAAAATACGACATTGGCGTAGGTCATAAAGACCATCGGAATAGCAACATCTTTCCGCAGGTCGCGAACAAGGTCAAATATCATATTTGTTTTCACGCCGCCGCGAAGTGCGCGAAGATTTGCCCCCTGAATGACAGGACCTTCGGCGGTTGGATCGGAGAAGGGGATTCCCAGCTCGATGAGATCTGCGCCGTTGGCTGCGGCAGATCTGACAACGGCGGCGGTGGTGTTCAAATCAGGGTCGCCGCAGGTAATAAAAGGAATGAATGCCTTTCCGTTTTGAAAAGCCTTTGCGATATTACTCATGGATATCCTCCCCTCTGTAGCGGGCGATGGCGGCGCAGTCCTTGTCGCCTCTGCCGGAAACAGTGATAACGATAATCTTGTCTTTGTCCATCGTGGGCGCGAGCTTGATGGCGTGAGCGACAGCGTGTGCCGACTCGATGGCGGGTATAATGCCCTCTGTCTTTGCCAGATATTCAAAGGCATTCACCGCCTCGTCGTCAGTTATCGGAACGTATTCCGCTCTGCCGATGTCGTGAAGGTGAGCGTGTTCGGGTCCGACGCCGGGGTAATCCAGTCCCGCTGATATAGAATAAACCGGGGCGATCTGACCGTCCTCGTCCTGACAGAAGTATGACTTCATACCGTGGAATATTCCGAGTCTGCCTGTGGCGATGGTAGCTGCTGTTTCGAAGGTGTCAATTCCCCTTCCGGCAGCCTCGCAGCCAATCAGCCTTACGCCCTTGTCGCCAATGAAATGGTAGAAGCTTCCTATGGCGTTGGAGCCGCCTCCGACACAGGCGATCACCGCGTCAGGAAGTCTGCCCTCTTTGTCAAGCATCTGCTGCCTGATCTCCTTGGAGATCACTGCCTGAAAATCCCTGACGATGGTGGGAAACGGGTGCGGTCCCATGACTGACCCGAGACAGTAATGTGTGTCGGATATACGGGAAGTCCATTCCCTCATGGCTTCGGAAACCGCGTCCTTGAGGGTGGCGGTGCCGGTCTTGACGGGGATTACCTCCGCTCCGAGGAGTCTCATGCGGTAGACATTGAGCGCCTGACGGAATGTATCCTCCTCGCCCATGAAGACGACACACTCCATGCCCATCAGTGCTGCGGCCGTCGCTGTGGCGACGCCGTGCTGTCCGGCGCCGGTTTCGGCAATCAGTCTGGTCTTGCCCATTTTCTTTGCCAGAAGAGCCTGCCCGAGGACATTGTTGATTTTGTGTGCGCCGGTGTGATTCAGATCCTCCCGTTTGAGATAGATCTTCGCGCCGCCGAGGTCGCGGGTCATTTTCTCCGCGTAATAAAGTCTTGACGGTCTGCCGGCGTATTCATTAAAAAGTTCTGTAAGCTCCCGGTTGAATTCGGGGTCGTTTTTGTAGTGATTGTAAGCCTCTTCCAGTTCGATGACCGCATTCATCAGCGTCTCAGGGATATACTGTCCGCCGTGAATGCCGAAGCGTCCGTTTGGATTGGTCATATTTTATATTCCTTTCTATTATGAGCGATTTCTGACGGCTTTGACAAATGCCGTCATTTTTGCCGCGTCTTTTTTTCCGTCGGTCTCAATGCCGGAGCTGACGTCCAGGGCAAATGGGTGAAGCGTTTTAACCGTTTCGGCGGCGTTGCGTTGATCGAGGCCTCCCGCCAGAAAATACGGTCGTTCAATGCCGCGCAGAAATTCCCATTCAAAGGTATTTCCGCTTCCCATGCCCGAATCCAGCAGGATGTGATCTGCTGCGCATTTTTCAGCTTCTTCGATATCTGCCTGCGTTCTGACGCGGAATGCTTTTATGATTTCCGCGTCGGTAAGCTGACGCAGCCGTTTAATGTAATCATTATCCTCTCCGCCGTGAAGCTGGGCCATGTCGATGATGCCACGGGAAATGAGTTCCGCTATCTTTTCGGGGGATTCATTGACAAATACCCCCACAGCCTTGATGGATGGGGAAAGGGTTTTCTTCAGTTCCTCTGCCTGATCGGGAGAAATATATCGCTTGCTTTTTCCCCAAAAAACGAAGCCGATATACTCGGGCAACAATTCATTGGCCGTATGGATGTCACACGGTCTTGAAAGACCGCAGAGTTTGATTTTTGTCATATTGTACCTCTCAGTGCGGCGAGACATGCGCGTTTGTCGCTTGCCCTCATCAGAGTTTCGCCTATAAGAACCGCGTCAACTCCGGAAGCTCTGAGCTTTGCAACATCGTCGGAATGGCTCACGCCGCTTTCAGATACGAAAATCACATTGTCCGGCACAAGTTCCCGCAGTCTGCGGCTGTTTTCGGTGTCCACCGAGAAATCTTTTAAATTGCGGTTGTTGACGCCGATGATTCTGGCTCCCGCATGGAGGGCGGATTTAATCTCGGATGCATCGTGCGCCTCAACCAGTGCCGACATTCCCAGCTCGTCGCAAATGTTGATGAAGTGCCGGATTTCTTCCTGTGAGAGTATCGAGCATATCAGCAACACTGCCGATGCGCCCAGAAGCTTTGCCTGATAGATCATATATTCGTCCACCGTGAAATCCTTGCGCAGGCAGGGAATGGACACATTGGCGGCAATCTCCCTTAAATATCCGTCGCTGCCCAGAAACCACTTCGGCTCGGTCAGCACTGAAATGCAGTCGGCTCCGGCAGCCTCGTATTCTTTGGCAATCTGAAGATAGGGAAAATCCTCTGCAATGATTCCCTTGGAGGGGGAAGCCTTTTTGCACTCGCAGATGAAAGATATTCCCGGTTTTCCGAGCGATTTTTCAAAGGCAAAATCACCTTTGGGAAGCGCAAGCGCCTGCCGCCTGATTTCATCGACGGAAACCAGCGTTTTTGCCTGCCGGGTTCGCTCGCGCGCATGCTCCGCAAGCTGATCAAGAATATTCGCTGCCAAACGTCACACCTCCGGACGGTTGCTGACTTCGATGAGCTTGTTCAGCGTTTCAAGCGCCTTGCCGGAATCAATTATTTCTGCGGCCAGCGCAACGCCTTCCCTGATGGTTTCGGCTTTGCCTCCGATGTAGAGCGCAGCGCCAGCGTTGAGCAGAACCGCGTTTCTCTTGTGTCCCTTTTCTCCGCCGAGAATCGCGCGAGTGATTTCGGCGTTTTCGGCGGGAGTGCCGCCCTTGAGATCATCCCTGGTGCAGCGTTCAAATCCGAATTCCTCGGGAGTGATGACGAATGATCTGAACCATCCTTCCTTGATTTCACAGATCTTTGTGGGTGCGCTCATGGAGATTTCATCCAGCTTATCCTGCCCGTAGACCACCATTCCGCGCTTTACGCCGAGACTGATGAGAACCTGCGCAAGAGGCTCCACCAGGTACTCATCGTACACGCCGAGCAGCTGCATGGAAGGCTTGCCGGGATTGGTGAGAGGGCCGAGAATATTGAACACCGTCCTGAATCCCAGTTCCTTGCGGATGGCGCCGACGTACTTCATGGAGGTGTGATACTTCTGCGCAAAGAAGAAGCACATGCCTGCTTCATTCAGAAGCTCAATGCATCTCTCGGGGCTTTGAGCGATATTAACGCCGAGGGCTTCAAGACAGTCTGCCGTGCCGCACTTGGAAGAAGCCGCGCGGTTACCGTGCTTGGCGACCTTCATCCCTCCCGCCGCGGCAACCAGAGCGGAGGTGGTGGAAATGTTGAAGCTGTTGGCGTTGTCTCCGCCGGTGCCGACGATTTCAAATATTTCCATGCCGGTGTCGACCTGAGTGGCGTGATCTCTCATCGCAGCGGCACAGCCGGCAATTTCGTCGGTGGTTTCGGCTCTCGCGCTCTTGGTGGAAAGTGCCGCGAGAAATGCAGCGTTCTGCGTTGCGGAGGTTTCTCCGCTCATTATTTCGTTCATTACGGTGTATGCCTCGTCGTAGGTCAGGTCCTCTTTGTTTACGATTTTGACGATTGCTTCTTTGATCATTTTAAAAAACTCCTTTATTTATTGAAATGAAAGATGAATAAAATTGGTGAGCATTTGTTTTCCGTCGGGTGTGAGTATGGATTCGGGATGGAATTGAACGCCGAAAATCGGGAATTGGGTGTGCTGAACCGCCATGACCTCTCCGTCCTCCGTGGAAGCGATGATCCTGAGCGAATCCGGCATGGTGTTGGCATCGGCCGCGAGAGAATGATATCTTGCAACAGGTGCGATTTTCGGGCAGTCTTTGAAAAGGGGAGATGAAAGGTCGAGTTTGGCCATTGACTGCTTGCCGTGCATAAGCTGCTTTGCATAGGTGACAGTGGCTCCGAACGCGGCGCAGATTGCCTGATGTCCAAGGCATACTCCCAGCGTGGGAATTGTCATTCCGAGCAAGCGAGCGGCCTCGATTGTGACGCCGGCGTTTTCGGGTCTGCCGGGACCGGGGGAGAGGATGATCCTGTCGGGAGCAAGCGCCCTGATCTCGTCAATGGTCATTTCATCGTTGCGTATCACCCTGATGTCCGGCTCTATCTCGCCAATCAACTGATAGAGATTATAGGAAAAGCTGTCGTAATTATCAATGAGAAGTATCATAAATCCACCTCCTGTGCAAGCTCCAGCGCCTTCAGTGAAGCCTTGGCCTTGTTGAGACACTCGTTGAATTCACTTTCCGGAACAGAATCGGCGACAATTCCCGCACCGCTGCGGACGAACACCTTTCCGTTTTTCTTGTAGGCAATACGGATGGCAATGCAGGTGTCCATGTTGCCCGTGAAATCAATATATCCTATCGCGCCGCCGTAAATGCCGCGCTTGTTGTTTTCCAGCTCTCCTATGAGCTGGCAGGCGCGGATTTTTGGCGCGCCTGAAAGGGTTCCGGCGGGAAGCACCGCTTCGATTGCGTCGAGCGCATCCTTGTCGTCGCGGATGATTCCTCTTACCGTGGAGCCGATGTGCATAACGTGTGAAAACCGCTCGATGCAGCGAAGCTTTTCGACCTCTACAGTACCGAATTTGCTTATCCTGCCGAGGTCGTTTCTTCCCAGATCGACCAGCATGTTATGTTCGGCAAGCTCCTTCTGGTCGGCGAGCAATTCCTTTTCCAGCCGTTTGTCCTCGCGGTTGTTCTTTCCCCTTGGCCTCGTACCTGCCAGCGGGAATGTGTGAAGCACGCCGTCCTCCAGCTTGACCAGCGTTTCGGGAGAAGCTCCCGCCACCTCCACATCTGTCCCGGAAAAGTAAAACATGTAGGGCGAGGGATTGATGGTGCGCAGTACGCGATAGGTGTTGAGCAAGCTTCCTTCAAACGGCGCGGACAGGCGGTTGGAGAGTACGATCTGAAAAATATCGCCTTCGCGGATATACCGCTTTGCTTTTTCCACCATGCCGCAGAAATGTTCTCTGTCAAACAGAGGCGTTACCTCTCCGAGAAGCTTTCCGCCGGGTTCGCAGATTTTTTCTCCCTTGTGAAGCAGCTGAGCCAGCTCTTTCAGCTCAGAAACCGCTTTGTCGTAATTCTTTTTTGGCATGTCAAGCCGCATATTGACAATCAGAATGATTTTCTGACGGATATTGTCAAATGCGATAACCTTGTCAAAAAGCATGAGGTCTACGTCCTTGAAGTCTTCGGTATCTTCCACCCTGACCTTGACGCTGGGTTCACTGTATCCGAGATAATCATAGGAGAAATACCCTACAAATCCTCCGGTGAATGGGGGAAGGTAGTCAAATCGGGGACTTTTGTAATGAGAAAGCACCGTTCGCAGATAGTCTGAAGGATTTCCGTTCGATTCAGTGATTTCGCCCGAATTACTCACACTGCTAATCACACCGTCGATGCAAGTTACCTCCATTCTGGGTTCAAAGCCGAGGAAGGTATATCGCCCCCAGGTTTCATTTGCCTGTGCCGATTCCAGCATAAAGCAATGCTTTGAAGCTTTTTTGAGTATTCTCACCGTTTCGATGGGCGTGGTGAAGTCGGACAGTATTTCACAGCTTACCGGCATAACGTCGTATTTTCCCGTTGCCGCGATTCTTCTGACTTTGCCGTAATCCGGGGAAATATTCATGTCAGATTACCTCCTGAACAAACATAATTAAATAATAAATATAATAAACATAATAAAATCGTCCCTGACAGAAATAACAATCTCTGTCAAGGACGAATAACGTACACAAAAGTACGACACTATCCGCGGTGCCACCTTGAATTCACGGCAAGACCCGTGCGCTTGAAAGGATACCGACATATCCCCGGCAAATGACGCATGCCGACACGTCGCAGAATACTCGGAAAGTGTGAAATTGTAAATCAACTTTCCTTTGACTGCGCCCTCAGCGGTCCATTTGACAACTTGTTTCTTACCTGATTCACAGCATCGCAGGCTCTCTGTAAAGGCATGATTGCCGTTATCTCCGCTTCAACGGTTTAAACTATTGATTTTTAGATATATTAGCACAATTATTTTTGAATGTCAATAGGATAATTGTATTTTTTTTGTGAGCAAATAAGGAAATCAGCCTTTGAAATTGTAGGAATCCTTTAATTCCACTGATCGGTTGAATACGAGATGGTCCGGCGTGGAATCGACGCAGTCTACACAAAAATAGCCCAGACGCAGGAACTGGAAGCCTTCGCCCTGCTGTGCCATTGCCAGGCAGGGTTCAAATTTGCAGTTTTGCTTGACGGTGAGGGAGTGGGACTTGATGTGCTGCATGAAGTCGACGTCGGCGGCGTCGGGATTGGGAATGTCAAAGAGACGGTCGAAGAGCCTCACCTCACCTTCCACACAATCGGCCGCGTTGACCCAGTGAATGGTTCCCTTTACCTTCAAGCCCTCCGGCGGATTGCCACCACGGGTGGCGGGGTCATATTCGGCATAGACTTCAATGACCTTGCCGTTTTCGTCTTTTTTGCAGCCGGTGCATTTTACGATGTAGGTGCCTTTCAGACGGACATAATTGCCGGGGAACATTCTGAAATATTTCTTGGGAGGCTCCTCCATAAAGTCGTCCGCTTCAATGTAAAGCTCCCGGCTGAATGTGATATTGCGCTTACCCTCCAGCTCGTTGAGAGGGTTGTTTTCTATCTCAAAGATTTCGGACTGACCCTCGGGATAGTTGGTGATAATCAGCTTGACCGGGTCGAGAACAGCCATTGCCCTGATGGCGTTGGCGTTCAGGTCCTCACGCAGGCAATGCTCCAGAAAGCTCCACTGCACGACGTTGTCGTTCTTTGCAACGCCTATGCGGTCGCAGAAATTACGTATGGAAGCCGGCGTGTAGCCCCTGCGTCTGAGTGCCGCCAACGTCGGCATTCTGGGATCGTCCCAGCCGGAGACAATGCCTTCTTCAATCAGTCTGCGGAGTTTGCGCTTGCTCAGTACAGTATAGTCTATTCCGAGTCGTGCGAATTCAATCTGCCGCGGTTTAGAGGGAGCGGAGATGTTTTCAATGACCCAGTTGTAGAGCGGGCGGTGATCTTCATATTCCAGCGAGCAGAGCGAATGGGTGATGTGCTCTATTGCGTCCCCGATGGGGTGGGCGAAGTCGTACATCGGATAGATGCACCATTCGTCGCCGGTCTGGTGGTGGGTCGCGTGCTTGATGCGGTAGATGACGGGGTCGCGCATGTTCCAGTTGCCGGAAGCCAGGTCGATCTTGGCCCTGAGCGTGTATTTTCCGTCCTCGAATTCACCGGCTCTCATGCGCTTGAACAGGTCAAGGCTCTCTTCCTTCGGACGGTCACGGTAAGGACTCTGCGCGGGTGTGTCGTGGGTGCCGCGCATTTCCTTCATCTGTTCGGGCGTCAGCTCGCACACATAGGCAAGCCCCTTTTCGATCAGTTCGATGGCGTACTGATAGGTTTCTTCAAAATATTCCGATGCGAAGTGATACCTGTCGCCCCAGTCGAAGCCCATCCAATGAATGTCGTCCTTGATAGCCTCCACGAATTCTTCGCGTTCCTTAGTGGGGTTGGTGTCGTCCATGCGCAGGTTGCAGATGCCGCCGAATTTTTCCGCCAGACCGAAGCTGATGCAAAGGGCCTTGACATGTCCGATGTGTATGCAGCCGTTGGGTTCCGGCGGGAAACGGGTGTGTACCGTCATGCCCTCAAACTGTCCGCCGGGGGCGATGTCTTCCTTGATGAAATCCGCAATGAAATTGCTCGGCTCGGTATTTTTTTCCGGTTTTTCTTTTATTTCATTATTGTCTGCCAATGTGATTCCTCCTCAATATTTTTATATTCAAGTATGATTAATCCAGAGTAAATTGGAAGTTGCCATTCCGACACTCGCCGTCTGTCTGAACGATGATGTAAACCGTACCGGTTTCGACATATCCTCCCAATGAATCCATCTCATCGCCGCTGTTGATGGAAAAAAGCTCGGACTCGGTGCCAAGATAATCATAATAGACGGTGGCACTTCCGGATTCCAGCTTGGCGGAATATTTTATAGCGCCTTCGCCGGCACTGTTCAGCCTGAAAACCATCCGACCGTCAAAAGTGTAAAATTCCATCATCGCGGAAGTCGATGTGTTGGAGTGAACAAACCCAACCGCTTTATATTTCGATGAGTATTTGCTGCAACTTGCCAACGAAAACAGCATAAGAGCTGTCACCATGAAAGAAAGAACTTTTCTCATATGTCCTCCATCCTTTCACTGACTGTCAGTGAATACCCGTATTCTTTGATGTGTTTTTCCAAATCATTCATCCGTTGCTGTACTGATTTGGAAAATATCCGGGGCGAATATTTGATCATCACAGGGCGCGGCGAACAGTAAAACATAAAACTGCCGTCATCCGTATCTTTTTCGCCGATGAGTTTTGCGTCAGGCACGTTTTCCGAATACTGCGTGAAATTTCGCGCGCACTCATCAAACAGTATTTTCCTGCCACCGGATAATTCGATACCGTCGGGCAGGATCCGGTCAATGTCTTCCGACGAATAAGTGTCGTAATCGGCAAAATAGTTGTCCATAAAAATCCCCTATTCTTTATTCTAAGGCGCCGATGCGCCTTCCGACACTATTATCTATTATCCATTCTCTATTCTCTAAGCGAGCTTGCGAGCGCCTACGCGTTGCACTTCCCAAGACCAATGCGGAGCCTGCGCAGGCTTTCCTCTCGTCCGAGAATGCCAAGAACCTCGACCGCGCCGCCGGGGGTCACCGTTCTGCCGGAGGCTGCGATGCGCACAGGCCACATGAGCAGGCCGTTCTTGACCTCCATGCTCTGAGCCATTCCGATCAGGCAGTCGTGAATGGCCTCCTGTGACCATTCGGGCAGCGCTTCCAGCGCGGGAATGACCGCTTCGAGCATAGACTTGCTGCTTTCGACGGTGGATTTGGACTTTTTATTGATGAAGAGCTCGGGCGAATAATCGTCGAGGGTGTCGATAAAATCAATCTGAGTGCCGATTTCTCCGAGAACCTCGGTGCGCTGGTGCAGGCATTTGGCAATCAGCGCAGTGTCGGCGGTTTCTGACTTCACGGCTTGCCTGATGAAGGGCAGCGCCGCTTTGTGGAAATCTTCGTCGCTCATGGAGCGGATATATTCGGCGTTGAGCCAGCGCAGCTTTTCGGGGTCAAAGATCGCCGGGGATTTGGAAATGCCGCTTATGTCGAACACCTGTGTCATTTCGGCAAGGGTGAATTTTTCTTCTTCTCCTTTGGGACTCCAGCCCAGCAAGGCAATGTAATTGAGCACCGCTTCGGAAACATATCCCTTGGCGATGAGATCCTGATAGCTTGCGTCGCCGTTGCGTTTGGAGAGCTTGGCATGCGCGTCCTTCATGACCGGAGCGCAATGCACATAGACCGGACGTTCCCAGCCGAACGCGTCATAGAGCAGGTTGTACTTCGGCGTGGAAGAGAGGTATTCGTTGCCGCGCACGACGTGGGTAATTGCCATGAGGTGATCGTCAATGACGTTGGCGAAATTGTAGGTGGGGTAGCCGTCGGATTTGATGAGAATCTGGTCTTCCAGCTCGGAATTGTCGATTTCCACCAGACCGAACACAGCGTCCTCAAAGGAGGAAGTGCCTTCACGGGGCATTTTCTGACGAATGACAAAAGGTTCGCCGGCTGCGATGCGCCTGTCTGCCTCTTGCAGAGGAATATCGCGGCAGTGGCCGTCGTATTTTGCGATGCCACCCGCTTCAGTGTGGAGCGATTCCAGACGTTCCTTGGTGCAGAAGCAGTAGTAGGCGTGACCCATTTCCACCAGCTTGCGGGCGTATTCCATATAAA
>ONYN01000128.1 GCA_900322085.1 uncultured Eubacteriales bacterium
GGAATCAAATTGAAATCTTTTTAAATCAATGCCATTATACAGAATATGAACATCATCATTTATCACACCATATAAATGGATAGCCGCGCTTTTTGAACAGGACACAAGCACATCTGAACACGCAACCAACCGATTACGGTTGAATAGGTGAAGAATACTATGCCCCGCCTTTAGAACAGGATCACTATACTCTATTTTGCTATTATGAGAATGAGAGATGATACGCGCATTACTATATTTTTTTGCGTACTTATACATTGTGATATTACTTGCCGATGCCGTGTTAATCCAGATAACATCATATTCCTGTCCGTGTTCGCGCCAAAACGAACGCTGCCTCATATTACTTTTTATAATGTTTTTTTTGCGCTTGGGAATATAATAAAAAATTGAATTGCCTTGAAGTATTTCTTCATATTTAAAACGATTTCCAAAGCAAAGAAAGTCGAAATGAATATTTTCAGGGCAATGTGCTATAATGCCAAGGACTTCTCTTTCAACTCCTGCCAATATACCTGACATACCTATTACAAGTACTCTGATATCTTTGTTCATAAATTCATACCTCATCCTATAAAAAGTACCCTTGTGACTGACATGATGATCATTCTGCTTTTTACTTATTTGTTTATGAAGTTGATCCCATAATTGTTCCGGCACCATAAACAATGTGAAGCAACAAAAACATAACAGGCAGGAAAAACAAATACAGACTTCTTTCTTTGCATTCCACAACGGAAGCGATTGACATTAACAGATTGACAATGCCGTAGGCACACCATAAAACAGCCGCAGGCCAAACGATTCCCACCAATGCTATCACTGTTGAAAAGATAATCGCAAGCACAAAAGCCAACGGGACAAAATGATAAAGAGAGAAACACCGCGGTTCCACCTTTAAAGTTCTGCCAATCCAATATCCATTAAGATATTTCTGTTTCAACAGTGCTCCTAACGTAGCACGTGTATAGCGGTAGGATTTAATCATTGGATCATAATAGAATTGAAATCCTGCCTTCTTCATTCGGTAATGCATCTCGTTATCTTCAGTGCGAGTCAACTGCTCGTTATATTGACCGACCGCATCAAATACTGACTTGCGATACATTGCAAATGCCGCTGTGCTTACATATCTAGCTGTATCAGCATGTCGAAACGATGCAATACTGCCACCAAACATGGAATTTTCTGCCTGATTAACGACGTTACTCCAGTGATTACTCTCAGCAGGAATACTAATCACCTTGCCGCCGCAAATATTTTCGCCATTTGAAATATTCTTAACATTCAGTTCAATAAATTGATCCGGCAGTACAGTGTGGGCATCCACTCTCAGTACAGTATCACTTTGAACCGCTTTTAGAGCTACATTCCAACCACATGGGAGTGTCTTTTTAGGATTATCAAGAACAACTACTCGTTTAAAACACCCGTTGACAGGGTTTTCAGATTTAAAGCGAATCATTATTTCTTTTGTAGAGTCTATGGAATGGCTGTCCACAAGAATTACCTCAATCAACTCGTGAGGATAACTCTGCTTTCTTAGGCATTCAAATAACTTTTCAAGTGTTGATTCTGCATTCAGCGCTATAATGATAAACGCCACTGTTATATTCTCGATAGTAATCACCCTCTTAACTTAATTGTCCGAGTAATCCTTCCAGAGCACTGCCGCCACCGTGCGGAACATGGTTGCAATATCACGCCAGAATCCGAACCGTTTCACACTGTCGAGATTCCACCTCATTTTGCCGGGCAGTACCTGTTCCACATAAACCTGATCCACATCTTCTGCTAAGTCCAGCAAATCAGCCTCATTCTTATAGCGAATGCTCGCCTCGCTGGTGATTCCCGCAGGAAGAAGCAGCGTCGCGTAATATTCGGGCTTATACTGCTCCACATACTTTACCGCTTCGGGACGAGTACCTACAAATGACATCGTGCCTTGCAACACATCGAAAAGCTGGGGTAGTTCGTCGAGTCTAAAGTCACGCAACCGATGCCCTATTTTGGTAATGCGGCTGTCCTGTCCAACCGTCACTGTAGAACCAATCTGATCGGCATTGCTGACCATCGTTCGGAATTTGTGAATTCGGAAATGTTTTCCGTAGGTTGTCACGCGCTCTTGGCGATAGAAAACCGTGCCTTTAGAATCCAGCTTAATCAAAACGGCTATTACCAACATGACAGGAGCTAATACAATCAAAATGACCAATGCCGCACAAATATCAAACATACGCTTACAAAACAAAGAGAATTTCTTCTTTTTCAACGCATCATAATACGGTTTCACTTCGAGTGTTTTCATGTAATCCGGCAAATCTTCCCATTTTTTTAGCATTCTGTTATCTCCAGTTTTACAGGTATTCTCTTACAATCATTTTGAAAACGTCACACACATATACCACATCTTCATCTGTCAATAAAGTGTGCAATGGCAACGTAATTAAGTTGCAATAATATTCATACGAATTCGGATAATCTACCATATTCGCTTCATACGCTGTCATCATGGGAAGCGGCTTGTAATGTACATTAGTTGCTACACCGAGCACTGCCATTTTTTCAATGATTTCGTTGCGCTGCGCTTCGGTAATATTTGGTATTCTGGTCAGATACAAATGATTACTGCTATCCATACCATCGGTATGATGTACCATATGAAAGACACCAAGTCCATCGCAAACAGCGTCGTATTTTTTGATAATTTCCATGCGTCGATTCAATAAATCGGGATATCTGTCAAGCTGTCGCAGACCAATCGCCGCCATGACGTCAGTCATGTTGCACTTGTACCATGCGCCGATGATGTCGTACTCCCACGCGCCGAGCTTTGTCTTTGCGAGAGCATCCTTGTTCTGTCCGTGCAACGATAAAAGCTGATACATTTTGTATATTTCTGCGTTATCGATTCCCGGTATCTCGCGCCATGTTGCCGCGCCACCCTCTGCTGTCGTAAAATTCTTGACAGCATGGAAGCTGAAAGAGGTAAAATCAGCAATCGCACCACAGTTCCGTCTTTTTCCGTTAAAAGTGCGACTTGACCCCAAGCTGTGCGCGTCATCTGCTATAACGGCAATTCTCCCCAGCACATGTTGAATCCGTGACGATAAATCTGACAGAGGATTGTCGCAAGTATCCAACGGCTTAAACAATGACTTTTTCCGTTCGACAATTTCAAATATCCTGTCGTAGTCGCAGACAATACCGCCTAAATCCACTTGCACAATTGCCTTTGTTTTTTTGGTGATAGCTGCTTCAAGTTTGTCATAATCCATTTCAGGCATATGTGTGATGCTGTCGCCGTCCTTCTGGATATCTACAAAAACCACCTTTGCACCGCAGTGTATTGCCGCACTTGCCGTAGCTGTGTAGGTATAGGCGGGAACGATCACCTCATCACCGGGCTGGATTCCCCATATTCTGAGATTCAATTCTTCTGCTGCCGTGGCAGAATTCAAACAAACAACTCTATTGCTGTATTTTGCGGCGGTTTCCGGCTCGTTGCAGTCAACATCAACGCTACCTGTATCTATGTAGGCGGCAAGCCTGCGTTCGAGCAATTTGGTACGGGGGCCTGTTGTGATCCACCCTGACCGAAGTGCTTCAGCTACCTCCGCGATTTCCCATTCGCTGATATCCGGCGGGCTGAAACTGACAGTTCTTTTTGTTCCTGCTTCTTTCACAATATCTCTAACTCCTCAACATTCAATTTCATTCCACATCAAAAGAAAGAGGGTTCCGTTCCGAACTGCTCTTTGTATTCTTGCACCCACTGCTCCGACTCATCGTATTGTGCTGGTATTCGTAAAGGAGATCGCTCTTCAGAAACCGTCTCGTCATTTCGTTTTTTGGTACTTTCATCAGATATTTGCTTTTTATCCATCAAATACTCTCCCTTCTTGCATCATATAACCACACCAATCGACAACAGCATATCGCGCTTTTGGGGATCAATGCCGTATCTTTGAGCGTTGCGCTGCTGACCGCGAAGCCAAGCACCGGTTTTGTATCCGTCAGGTGACACATAACAGCTTGACCATTTATCTTTATCCAAACCGCTGAGATATTCTTTGGCATGTTCATAACCTTCACGCCATTTTTCCTCGGCCGGATTCCACACCATGCCAATGGATTCCAGATGCTTCACTTGTTCAGGCGTAACACTGTGATATTTGGTCGGCTTTCTGTAATTTTGTCGCTGATTGGCAATCCAGTTTCCTAACCGATAGCCGTCATCGCAGACATATTTGTTTGACATTTGCAAATTCCCGTGTTCCGCAAAGTAAGCCTTTGCATGAGAAAAACCAATTTCCCACGGATCATCAAACTCCCACACCATGCCGATTTCTTCCAGCAAAGCAATCTGATCGTCCGTCAGCTTGCCGATCTGATATTGTGTTCTTTGACGCTGAACCCATGCATTAAGACGCTTTCCGTCCTTGGTGAGATAATCTTTAGGCACGGTTAAATGACCATTTCCCCGATAAAAGA
>ONYN01000055.1 GCA_900322085.1 uncultured Eubacteriales bacterium
CCACAGCGTCAGGTACATCGGTTCCTCCGAGGTGGAGTCGTAACCCGGCAGGAACTCCGTGACGGGAATATCCATCACTCCGTCGGAATCAATATCGCGTGAAGTGACGTCGATATTGCGGACGGTGTTGGTCACCGCCTGTTCCTCCGCGTTGTAAAAGGGGGCTTCCAGATCGCCGTTCAGACTGTTCCAGTAGACATACTCGGTGATCATGGTGGAATTGTCCTTGTAGCCGTCGAGCACAACGCCGTAAATCTTGTCGTCCGTGAGCTTGGCAACCTTGGCGTCGGCGTAGTAAAGCACATGTCCGTCAAGCTGCGCGGTATCGGTGACGCTCATGGTGTAGGCATTGTCCACGCCCCTGTGACACTCGATGAGCTTGGCCGTGGCCGTCACTTCGAATAAATTCAGGTAGGAGGCAATGATTTCATCCGAACCGTCGTTGTCAAAATCGTAAAGCTGCATGTCGGTGTACGCTACCGAAATATTGGCCGCCTTTGATTCGGAATATTCCTTGACGTCGATGGCGGTAAGGGTGTTGTCCTGCAGGCTGTAAGCCGAGATAATATTCAGACCGATGCTGTAGATGGTCCAGCCCACAATCATTTCATTGACGCC
This sequence comes from uncultured Eubacteriales bacterium, assembly GCA_900322085.1. Taxonomy (GTDB): domain Bacteria; phylum Bacillota; class Clostridia; order Oscillospirales; family Acutalibacteraceae; genus RUG762. The sequence continues at coordinate 619 of ONYN01000055.1, forward strand.
GTCACAGTTGACGTCGCCAAAAAGCACGCGGTCAATTTCGCCGCCTTCGCCTTCCTTTTTGGAGACGAACTGCCATTTGCCGTTGTTTTGCGAAAGCACCGCCAGCGAAATCGGCTTGGTTTCGTCCTGACGAAAGAATACCAGCGCGTCGTTTTTGCCGTCGCCGGTCAGGTCGGCTCTGAGAATCGCCGAGCGGTATCTGCCGCTTTTGGGATATTTCAGGGTGAAGCTGCCCAGACTCCGGGTGAGTTCCTCCTGAATGTTTCTTTCCTCGCCTGCCGGATAGGGCGGCCGCATGAGCTGACGGTCGCCGCCGAAAAACTGAGCGTCACAGCCGCACAGACAAAATACAGCCAGCAGAGGCGCTAAGAATTTAGCCATTACATTTTTACGCATGATATAACATACCTCCGGAACTATCATAGCGGACTAAACTTACATAATACATTATAATAACATAGTTAAGATGAAATTTCCAGAACAACTCGTTAATTTTTTACAAAGATTTGTAAAAATTATGCAGGCCGGGGCGCTGGGACAATCCGGCGGCTCCGACAGGCGGAAAATACGATTCAGAGATAGAAATAATGCAGGCCAAACAGCACGGCGATGATGATTTCAAGCACATTGAGCGATTTGAACTTGAACAGACAGAGGCTCGCCACAATATGTACAATGATGCCGAACGCGATGCCGTCAATGATGGACGACGTGAACGGAATGAGGATCATCGTCATCAGCGCCGGAACGCCGTCCCCGATGTCGGCAAAATCAATCTCTTTGGCGGCGCCGATCATGGAAAATCCGATATAGACCATGATACACGCCGTGACGGCGGAGGGAATGTAGGTCGCCACCGGCGCGAAAAAAGCCGCCAGCAGGAACAGCACGCCGGCTGTCACCGCCGTAAGTCCCGATTTGCCCTGCGCCGAAATACCCGCGGCGGATTCGGGCGTTACCGAAACCATAGGACAGCCTAAAAGCGTACCGACAGTGGTTGTCACCGCGTTGGAAGCCATTGTGTTCTTTAATGAGCCAAAGTTACCCTTATCGTCCAGCTTGCCGCTGGTTTTGGCGATGGCGTAGACCACGCCCACCGATTCCGTCGCGTTGAAAAGTGAACACACCAGCAGTGTCACGACAAACGCCAGCACGGTCTTGACCTCCAATTTCATGCCGCCGAAAATGCCGCCCATGCCCACTGTCAGATTTTTTAAAAAGCCCTCTGTGTACCATGTGCCGAGCTGACTGCTGATGCTGCCGAATTTCAGCTCAGGCGGCGACAGATCCACCAGGTGCAGGAACTTGCCGAGTGCGAAATACAAGCCTCCCGCCGCAATCAGCCCCAGCACCGGCGGAAATATCAGACCGATTTTTTTAAAAAAGCCTATGAGTATCAGTCCGACGAACATCACCATTACCGTGAAAACTTGCAGATTAAAAACCGAGAGATCGGTTATTTTCCAGTTTCCGTTGGCCCCCTCGGTCAGAAATCCGGCATTCTTGAAGCCGAGCATCGTGATATAAATGCCCAGTCCGGCGGTAATACCGTTTTTCATGTTGCCCGAAAGCGAGGTATAGATTTTTGCCGTTAATCCCGTCAGCGACAGAATCACGAAAATGACAGCCGAAAAAAACGTAATGGCCAGAGCCTCGGTATAATCGTACTTCATGTCGGTCATCAGCGTGGCCGCAAAATAGGAGGTCAGTCCCACACTGGGGCCTATCACAAAGGGCTGTCTGGCCCAGAACCCCATCGCCATGCAGCCTATGAAGCATGTGAAACAGACGGCAAGATAGAGCGTGGAAGCCGCCACACTGTCCCCGCCGATCATGGCCGGACACTGCACAAGCAGATAGCTGACAGTGACAAATGACGTTAATCCGGCCAGCATTTCGCTGATGAAGTTGGTGTTATTGCCCTGCAGGTCAAAAACTTTCATGTTGATTCCCTTCCTTTGGAATGTTTTTAACAGACAATCGCCCTGCCATCCGTAAACATTTGACACAGTACAATTATCTATTGTTATTATATAACAGCTATCCCCCAAAAGCAACCGATTTTTTGTATATTTTTTTGCGGTGTTCCACACAAAAGCAAGCGCTGCCTGTGATAAGAGTCACAAACAGCGCTTGGATTTTTTATAGAAATGTATGATTGCGTGAAACGCTGCATTAACTAAAAAACTCCACACTTCACACTTCACACTATATTTAGGTTCTGTAGTCGCCGTTGATTTTAACGTAGTCGTAGGTGAGGTCGCAGCCCCACGCTTTGGCGGAAACGTCGCCCTGGTGCAGGTCGATGTGAATGAAGATTTCGTCGGCAGCCAGCACCTTTGCCGCCTCTTCCTCGGAGAAC
>ONYN01000050.1 GCA_900322085.1 uncultured Eubacteriales bacterium
AATAGATATGCGCCATTTCATGGGCTATGATGAATCTGATGGTCGCCATATCGTGATATTCACGGTAGGCGACCTCCAGCAGATCTGCGTATATCTCTATGTACTGTCTGAACGGGATAAAGGACGAAAATGCGTTCAGCACGCCGTTGCCCTGCACCATATAAATTTTCGGCACCCGCTTCATGCCGAGCTTCTGTGCGTATTCCTCGACAATAGCATAGATTTCCGGATAGGTCTGCGGGGTGATCCTCACCGACATGCTGCGGTACTCGGCATAGGCGTAGCTAACGATAAAGGGAATGGCGATAATCGTGAAGATGATGGCAATCAGATACTCTATATTCTCGGGCATATTGTTGATTTTGTCTTCAAGCTCATCCTGCTTGTCACTTTCTTCGCTGCCGGCGGACTGATCGGAGCTTTGTTTTTCGTCGCTCTCGTTTTCTTTCTGCAAGTCTTCGATGACAGAGGAATAATAGTCCACAATGTCATCGTAATACTTCTTGTTCTCGTCTGTGGAGTAGGCAAAATAGGCGATTGCAAAAGCAATTATGAGAATATTCAGCACGAAAAGACGGCGGTACCATCGCTTTTCCGCCTTGTGGCGGCAGAGCTTCAGTATTCGCTTGTCAATGCGCTGATATGACGGCGGCATTCCCTGCTGAGGAACGTAGGGCTGCTGTGTAGAATTGACCGGAGCGGGATGGGCTGCCGGCTGCTGAGAAGTAAGGTTATTATCCATTTTTTGAACTGTACCCTCCTGTCCGAAAGAGATCTATAAACCTTTCGGTGATGTTATTGCTATTATATCACATGTTCCGTGCATGCACAATGGAAAAAGATTGCCTTATGAAAAAGTGTATATTGACCTTTTAATGAGATTATTCCTCGATTTCGCGCTGACTTCGAAGCTCCTTTATCTTTTTGCTGTATTTTGGCACCGGAATCAGCAGAACCAGACTGCACAGCAACTCAAGAGCGGCGCAGATACACTCGATGCAGGCTGATGTCATCTGAGATGGTTTATCGGAGTACAACCTGGATTCATACACCATTGAGCATCCCAAGAATAAGCACATCAGAAAGCAAGCCAACATCAACGTCCCGAATGTGGTATGATACCTGCGTCTGCCGGTGTATTCGCATATCAGTGAGTCGATGTCGGTGTTTATCTCAAAATCGCCCATATCGGCTTTGCGGACGGCGTAAATCCTTGTGCCGGCGTCAATATTCGTCTCGGGAATGATCTCTGCTCCCGATTCGATCAGAAATTCTTTGAGCTGCTTCCCGCGTTCTTTTCCCGCCTTGTGTCCCTTGGGATCAATGCAGGTGGTGACTCTGGCTATATATTCGCCGGGCTGGCACTTTTCAAATCGAAACCACGCGCCGAGTATGATTCTGACCGGTTTCCAGCCCTTTGCACACATCTCGTTGAGGAAAATCTCCTCTCGGTCAATGGTGGCGTAGAGGCGGAATTTGGTAACGGTCTGCTTTTTCTCTCTTTTCATTTTGAATCCACCTTCCTTCCCTGTCATCACACCTGGTACTCCCGGAGCACCTTTCTTCCGTTGTCCAGAAGTTCATGCAGGCGGTCTGTCTCGTCCAGGACGGCGCGTTTGCCCGCCTCGGTGATGATGTATTCCTTTTTTCTTTCGCCAGACTCTCCGCATTCCACGATCCAGCCGCGCGACAGCAGGGTATTCAGCGCGCCGTAGAGCGTTCCCGCGCCCAATCTGACCCTGCCGCCGCTGAGCTTTTCGACGTTTTGTATCACGCCGTAGCCGTGCAGCGGCGTATAGAGCGAAATGAGGATATAATACACCGCCTCTGTCAGAGCGCCCTTGCTTTCGTTCATAGCTCAACACCTCCGGATGAATCGCTCATAGTCCTCAATTAAATCTTTCCTTCCTTTGCAAAAGCAAAGATATCGTCGGTCAGTCTGTTGATCTGCTCCACGTCGCAGACGGTGTCATTCGAGGTGTGGATCAACGGCAGATAAAGCAGACCCGTGAGAGATTTCTTCGTAAAGCTGACCATGACCGAATTTTTGAAATTGGCGTGATCGCTCAGGAAGATCATGGCGCTGCGTTTCGTGACCGTTTTCTCTCCCTTTTCTTCAAAAGCCTTTGCCAGCGTGTCGATGATGTCGGTCTTTTTGGTAGAGGCAAAGGTCAGCACGTCGCCGTATCCCACGCAGTCGAAATTGATGACCTTTGTATTGTCCAGGTTGATCCCGTTTTTTTTGCAGTGTTTTGCAAAGCCTGCCGAGCCGAGCAAGCCCCATTCCTCATTGTCGAAGAATACAAAGCAGCATTTGTTCTTTATCTCGGCGTCCGCCGCGACCTTTTCGGCAAGAGCCAGCAGCGAAAGCACCCCGCTGGTGTTGTCGTTGCGGTTGTTCCTGTTTTTGACGACCATAGAAATAATCATAACGACAAGAATCAAAATCATTGCCAGCTCACCCGACGCAAACAGTTCAAAGTCGGAGGCGTCGGGGAAGATCTGCAAGCCTGCAAACGGAATGATGAATCCCAGCAGACAAATGATCGCAATCAGAAAAATATTGGCACCGGTTTGTCCCAAAAGGGAGGAGGTTTTCAGCATCCAGCCTGTTCGGCCGGGGGTGTCATAATGGGCGGTGAACATGTACTCCGCGTGAGGGTTGCCGACAAGCAGGTTGATTCCCGAAGCATTGATTTCGGTGATTTCATCGTCGGTGTAGCCCATTTTTTTCAGTTCCGATCTGAGCGTGCTTCTGAGCGCTGCCTTTTCCTTCCTGGTGAATCTGGTGGGGTGATTGTCAAAGATTTCCTGTGCTTTCTGATGGGTGATTGACATTTTTCTTCCTCTTTTCATTTCAATTCTGAATTATCGGTCCGGTTGTCTTATGGAAATATTACGAAATGCGATATATCGTATTCAGTAATACTGATACCAATGTATCACTATCCGATATATTTGTCAAGTGTTTTTTAGGTTATTTTCTGAGAATTTTTTCAGAAGAAGAATATGATGTAAGCAAGGACTAAGAAAAACAGGAGGCGACGGACTTGCAGACATGCGAACTGACAGTGGCGATCACGGCTGTTTCCAATGCATTGGGAAATCAGCTGACCACCCGGGAATTGAGCTTACTTGCGGTGATATTCACCCAGCTCGGGGATACACTTGCCACGATAGCCGCACAGCGCAGCTTTTGCGAAGCGGAAAAAAAATAAAAAAAAGCCGGAGAAGCGATTTGCAAAACCGCTTCTCCGGCATGGTTACGATTGATTACGCAATGACGGCATTATCTTCCTGCGCACTGGGCGTCCTTTTTGGTGCGCTGTACCGTGCCGAACGGATGATGGGGCGGTGCGTAGATGGAATACACCTTCAGGGGCGTATTGCCGATGTTGACGAGATTGTGCCACGTGCCGGCGGGAATGATGACCGCGCAGCCGCCTGTGACTTTGCGGCGGCAGTTCATCTGATTTCTGCATGAACCGGTCACGGCGAGTGCGCATCCGCTTTCGACACACAGAAACTGATCGGTGTCGCAGTGAACCTCCGCGCCGATGTCGCCTCCTGCGGGAATGCACATGAGCGTCACCTGCAAATGTTCCCCTGTCCAGAGCGCCGTCCTGTAATTCTGATTGCTTTTGGTGAAACGTTCAATATCGACCACCACTGGCTTGCAGCCCATGTCGATATTGCCGCATCTGCTGTCATTCATATTCATACCTCCTGTCGGAAAGCCATTTTAAGATAGTATTGATTATATGCTTTCATTAGCAGTATATGCGAGGTGTGAAGTATTTGTGATTGGATCAATAAACGGAGGATAATCTGACAGCAGGAAGAACTATTCTATCGTTACATGCGCAAGTTCATAGAATCCGTCCCTGATTTCATGGTCGTTAGAGAGGCGAAGCGGCATGACCTTTTTAGTCACTTCCTCGGCGGGATTGACGAATCTGATTTGAACGGTGTAATCGCCAGCCTTGAGATCTTCCGGAATGAAGAACACCGAATCCGCCGTTTCGCCGGGCAGCAGTTTTGAAAGCTCGAATTCATCGTCGGTGTATTTATACACGACGATGCCCTGTGCGTCAATGATGCGGTATTCCGTTTCCCAGTCGTAATAAAACGGAGCTACGCCGGAATTGCCGAACGTGGTGACTATTTTGGCAGTGCTGTCTTTGCCCGTGACCGAATCAATGAACAAATCGTAGCCGAAACTGCCGGCAACCTTGCGGAAATCCTTGTAATTGTCAGCGTTGATTTCGGGAATGCCGCCTACTCCCACTCCCATCAGCCACGACATAGTATAGCATATTTGATGCCGTTTTTGATGTCGTATCCGATGTACATGATAGCCTCCATAATTAGAATTATTTCTAATTACATTGTACCACAAATAAAGTTTAAAAGCAAGCTTTTTCTCCGTAATTATGCGGTTTTTCGGCTGTTTG
>ONYN01000134.1 GCA_900322085.1 uncultured Eubacteriales bacterium
CCGCCCTTGCCGCCGCCGATCGGCAGACCGGTCAGGGAGTTCTTGAAGATCTGCTCGAAGCCGAGGAACTTGATGATGCCTTCATATACGGAGGGATGGAAACGGAGACCTCCTTTGTAGGGGCCGATTGCGCTGTTGAACTGAATACGGAAACCGCGGTTTACATGAACGTTGCCGTTGTCATCCACCCACGGAACACGGAACTTGATGATTCTTTCGGGCTCAACGATGCTTTCGAGAACGCCCATTTTGATATATTCGGGGTGCTTTTCGATAACAGGCTCGAGGGATTCGAGAACCTCTGTTACCGCCTGATGGAATTCCGGCTCGTTGGGATTGCGCTTCTTGACGGTTTCCATGAGATCTGCAAGATACTGATTCTTAAATGCCATTTTAGATTTCTCCTCTTTCAAGATAAATTCATACGCATCCCCGACCGGAATCTGAACCTGCCGCCGGGCTTTTTGCGTTGTGAGTAATATTGTAATACACCCGCTGCCGTTTTGTCAATATATTTTTTGGAATTTTTAGGTTTTTTTGCAATTTTAATTTGGTTAACTTGCAAAACTGTGCATTTCATTCATTATTTGCCGCAGTATTTTGCATTTATTTCCGTCTTTTCAGCCAAATCGCCGCTATGATCAGAGCCATTACAGCCATTGTTCCCGCCACGGCAATCCAAGCGGCATTTGGTAAAAAGTCCGTTCCGTTTACGCGCACAGGGATATCAGAATCAGAAGTCTTTCCGTCCGTCGGTGAAACCGTATCGGAAGTTTCATCGGCTTTGTCGGCGTCGGTCTTAGCATGATCAGACATATTGATATGCTCAAACATATCGTTAACACCTGGGGTGTCATATCCAACGGTAGTATAAGCCAGTCCGAACAGACGGCAATCGTTTTTGCCGCTCTCCTTTATTTTATGTACCGTTCCCTGGCTCTTATGACAGGCATATCCGTCCTGCGCCACATCAAGCGAGCTTTTGCCCCCGAACCTGCTGAGCATAATATCGCTCCATGTGATCTCAATCCTGTTTCCCTCCCACAAATGAATATAGCACTTCTCCACCGAACAGGTGCCGTACTGTCGGGCGCTTTCAGGAAAGGCCTCGGGGTCGGAAGTCAGAGGAAGCGCTTCAAGAAGGGTTCGCGCATTTATCTTGTGTGCGCCGTGACCGTATTCGCCGTCAATGTCATGCCCGAGTACTACCTTGGGAGAAAAACGCCTGAGTATTTTCACCTGATATTCCAGCACTTCGGAATAACCGTAAACCATCTTCGCGTTTGCCAGAGATGCCTTGGTTTTCAAGTCATCGGGGAACGGACTTGTAATGATCGGATAATGCTTCACACCGACAGTCCATAATCCGTTGAGCAATTCATGCCGCCGGTAGGATGATCTGTCGTGATTGATCAGATAGGCCACCTGCACATTATATCCCAGCTCACCGGCATAATACGGAATGGCGCCGCCAAACCACAGATACTCGTCGTCGGCGTGCGTAGGCAGAACCAGCAAATCGGCGCTTTCGCACGGAGGCTCCCATATCTGCACCCAATCCGGCAGCCTTCCCTCTGAAAAAACATAAACCTCGCTTAACCTGCAGTACTTGGGAATATCAATTTCAAATTCCGTTACGGGATCATCAAGGCCTATGTATTCGTGAATCAATTCGTTTTCTCCGCACTGTCTTACAGTGCCGTCGGGCAGAGTAAGCGTCCATGTGCAGGGATTTTCCAAAATAAAGTACAGTCCGCATACCGGGGCATATGTATGGAATATGATGTGCATATCAGATTTCGCATTGAAAAACGAATTCATATTCTTGTCCATGATTCTGCCGAATGTTTCCCCGGGCAGAGCGTCGCAGCTTGCGTCATACGAAACCGTCTGTGCTTCCTGGCTGATGGATGTGGTATCGTTTTCCGAAGCAAAAACCGTGCGCGAACCGGCAAAAACACCGCATAATAAGGCAAGCGACAACGTTGCCATCATCGTGATAATCCTATTCAATATGCTTCTCACCTTTTTCAAGAGCCTGGTTTATTCCCGACGTTCCATCCAGATCACATAGATGATAGAGATAAGCGAAAGCAAAACCGCAATCAGGGCAAAACATATATCAGGCTTTGATATTTCCTTTCCGAAGACACTGAATACCGAATCGGACGCCGATACAGCCGCATCGGTCGCGGAAACCACCTGCGTATTTTCGGTTTCTTCCTCGACCTGCGCTTCATCAGGCGTTTCTTCCGTCCAGTCGACATGCTCAAACATATCATTCACACCGGGCGTATCGTACCCCACATTCGTATAGACCAGTCCGAACTTGCGGCAGTCGCATTTGCCCCACTCACGCACCTCGTTGTACCATTTGAGCTGGCTTAAATGACACTCATAGCACGCCACCGCCATCTGAAACGCGTTTTTACCGCCGAATTTTTCGAGCTTTTTTTCACTCCAGACCACATTGATCTGATTCTCCGGCCAAAGGTGAAGATAACACTTCTGCACCTTCTTTATGCCGTATTTCTGAGCGCTGTCAGGGAATACGCTGGGATCCTCATATAGATTCAAAGCGTCCAGCAGGGTGGTCACGTTCAGAATATGCGCTCCGTGTCCGTACTCTCCGTTTATGGCCTGTCCAAGAATCACCTTTGGCTGAAAACGCCGCAGCATTTCCACCTGAAATTCGCGCACGTTGTCTCTCCCAAATATTTGGGCGGCAACCTCTTCACTTTCTCGCGTAAGGATGGTGTCTTTGAATTTATCGGTGATAATCGGATAATTCCTTACCCCCGCCATCCACAAGCCGTTGAGAAGCTCATGGTTGCGATATGTTTCTCCGGAATGATTGGTGAGATAAACGATCTGCACCTTATATCCCAGTTCGCCGGCATAATACGGAATGGCACCGCCAAACCACAGAAATTCATCGTCCGCATGGGTGGACATGACCATCAGGTCGGCTCTTTCGCAGGGAGGTTCCCACTCCTGCACCCAGTCCGGAAGCTTGCCGTCTGTAAAGGCATATATTTCAGTAATCCTGCAGCCCTGCGGGAAATCTATGTCGAATCCCGTGACAGGGGCGTCAAACGCGGTGTATTCATGTACCGCTCCGTATTCTCCCCCCTGTTTTACCGTACCGTCGGGCAGAGTGAGCGTCCATTGGCAAGGCAGTTCAAACACACAGTAAATGCCGCTTACCGGATCCGTCATGCTGAAATTGAGGCGGACGTCCTCTTTCGGCTCAAAATAGGATTGAAAATAATTATCCATCAGATTACTGAATCTTGCACCGGGCAAAGCATCACACGATACTTTAAAAGTGACCTGTTCGGCTTTTTTCGGCATGTCGTTTCCCATGTTGCCCGAAGCCGATACCACGGGCGTACACGCAAAAAATGAAGCCGCCAAAACAACACAAAATACTGCGGCAAAGCTAAGAATCTTTTTCAAATGTCATTTCCTCCTTGACAGCGAAGTACGCAAAAATCCAAATCACTTTGAAAAGAGCGAGCCGCCCTCACAGTCAATCGCAGTCACAAGGGGAAAATCCTTGAATTCCAGCCGTTTGACCGATTCACAGCCCAGATCCTCAAATGCAATTACCTCGCACGACACAATGCACTTGGAGGCGAGCGCACCCGCACCGCCTACGGCGCACAGATATACCGATTGGTTGCGGCGTATCGCCTCACAGACTTCACGGCTGCGTCCTCCCTTGCCGACCATGGCTCCAAGCCCCAGATCCAGCATGCGCGGCGCGTACGGATCCATACGGCTCGAAGTGGTAGGTCCGCAGGATCCTATCGCCAGATGCTCCGGAGTGGGCGTGGGTCCGGCGTAATAGATCACGGCTCCGTCCAGCTCATAAGGCAGCGTTTCGCCGCTGTCAAGCAACGCCATTATCCTTTTGTGGGCAGCGTCACGCGACGTGTACACTGTTCCCGAAAGCAGCACCCTGTCACCCGCACGAAGCTTTGGAGCAAATTCCTTGATCTGCGATGTGTTAAAAGAATATTCAGCCATAAAAATCTCCTTCTGTTTTAATTAATCGAGACTAACCTTTATGCAAAAAAATCACACATTAAATCACAGGGTATATTATAACATTTTGTGTATTTATTTTCAATCGTTTGATTTGCTTTTTTTAATGCGCATTTCCTACAAATTTGCAGTGGTATTTTTGTGAGCAAAAAA
>ONYN01000135.1 GCA_900322085.1 uncultured Eubacteriales bacterium
AGCCTTTCCCGTGCCAAAGGTATCGACAAATACCGAAACGGGATGCGCAACACCGATGGCATACGCGATCTGAATCTCGCACTTCTTTGCAAGTCCCGCCGCTACGATATTCTTGGCTATATAACGCGCCATATATGCTCCCGAGCGGTCCACCTTTGTCGGATCTTTGCCCGAAAAAGCTCCGCCGCCGTGGCGGGAATATCCGCCGTAGGTGTCGACAATGATCTTGCGTCCGGTCAGTCCGGAGTCGCCCTGAGGTCCGCCTATGACAAAACGTCCTGTGGGATTGACGAATATTTTCAACTTACCGTCCACCAGTTTTTCCGGCAGGATAGGCATGACAACATGTTTGATGACGTCTGCGCGGATTTGTTCCAGCGTTGCGCTTGCCGAATGCTGCGTGGAAACAACCACCGTATCAATGCGAACCGGCGTGCCGTCCTGGGCATATTCCACCGTTACCTGCGTTTTGCCGTCCGGCTGGAGATAAGGCACAGTGCCGCTTTTGCGAACATCGGTGAGTTTCTTTGCCATTTTATGAGCAAGTGAAATCGGCAGAGGCATAAGCTCTTCTGTCTCATCGCACGCAAAGCCGAACATCATTCCCTGATCTCCTGCGCCGATCATGTCAATTTCATTGTCGCTCAGGCCGTTCTGCACTTCGTTGGATTGATTGACGCCCATCGCAATATCCGGCGACTGTTCGTCAATCGACGTTACAACGGCGCAGGTATTACCGTCAAAACTGGCCTCATGGCTGTTGTAGCCTATGCCAATGATGACGTCTCGTGCAATCCTGGGAATATCCACATAGCAATCGGCGGTGATTTCACCCATTACCGAAACATAACCGGTCGTGACGGTTGTCTCGCAAGCTACATGCGCGCCGGGATCCTTCTCCAGAATCGCGTCGAGAACCGCGTCGGATATCTGGTCACATACCTTGTCAGGATGACCTTCCGTAACAGATTCCGATGTGAACAGATAATGATTGTTTTCTTTCATTTTTCATTTTCCTTTCTTTTTTGTTTTTTCGCAAAAGAAAACCCGGTATCGTGAGACACCGGGGAAAATCGTTTGCTTTTCGCCCCTCATCTCTCGGCTTTCGCCGCAGGAATTGGCACCTTGCCGTGATGATAACAAGCAGGTTGCCGGACTTCACAGGGCCTGAACCCTCCGTCACTCTTGATAAGGTTTTTTGTTTTTTACAATATTATTATACATGATTCGTGTACAATGTCAATGGGCATTAATCACATATTGCACAAATTTTCACTGGATAAATCCGTTGATTATGCGATCTTCCGCTTCCTTTTCGGTCAGACCGAGAGACATCAGCTTGACAAGCTGCTCGCCCGCGATCTTGCCGATGGCCGCTTCATGGATGAGAGACGCGTCAGTGGAATTGGCGCTGATTTTAGGAACGGCGCTGACCGACGCGGAATCCATGATGATCGCGTCACATTCAGTATGACCCGAGCATTTGCTGTTTCCGTTGACATTCGAGATATAGAGCTGCTTGGAATGATCCCTGGCTACCGACCGGGAAATGACATGGGTGCCGCAGTCCTCTCCGTCAAGGTCCACCTCAAAGCGAGTCTCAGCGTATTGCTCCCCGTCGGTCATGATTCTCTCGGTGATCTTCAGCACTGCCTTGTCGCCGAGCTTGCCCTTGGTGGTGCGAATGGTGTTGTCCACTCCCTGTATCTGAACAGTGTCCATCTCCATATATCCGCCCTCGTCAATCTCAACGATCGTAGTGGGGTTCATAATGTTCTTTCCGCTCTGGGGAGCCGATTCGCCGTAGTGCTTCTCGGAGTAGAACACCTTGGAATTCTTTCCGATGTGGAAGGAATGTATGCCGTCGTGGGCGCTGTCCTCGTGACCATGATTGTGAATTCCGCAGCCTGCGACTATCTCGACGTCGCAGTTATCGCCGATGTAGAAATCGTTGTAGACCAGATCCTTGATGCCGCTCTGTGTCAGAATCACCGGAATGTGTATCTTTTCGCCGACGGTACCGTCCTTGACGCGGATATCAATGCCGGGAAGATCTTTCTTGGCTGTAATGGTGACATTGGCGCTGGAGCCTTTGGCGTAAGGACTTCCGTTCACTCTGAGACTGAACGCACCGGAAAGGTTCTCCGCCATGACGCTGATTTTGCCGAGCATGTCCAGCTTGTCGCTGCTGATAGTAAGTCCGTTCATAGCTTCATGACCTCCTTGCACATTCGTATTTGACATTGCTGTCCATCAGCATGGGCATTATCTCATCCTTGCCGCCGACAGCGGCGATTCTGCCCGCCGTCAGCAGAATGATCTGCTCGGCAAAGGAGAGTATCCGCTCCTGATGGGATATGATCATAATGTTGCCGTTTGTCTTTTCGTACATGCGTTCAAACACCTTGATGAGACTCTGGAAACTCCACAAATCAATGCCCGCCTCCGGTTCATCAAAAATGGTCAGTTTGGCGGAACGGGCAAACGCCGTGGCAATCTCAATGCGCTTAAGCTCTCCGCCCGAAAGCGATTCGTTGATCTCGCGGTCAATATAATCTCTGGCGCAAAGTCCGACCTCCGACAGATATTCGCACGCCTCGTCGAGTGAAAGCTCACGCCCGGCGGCGATTGAAATGATGTCGCTGACCGTAATTCCCTTGAACCGCACCGGCTGCTGAAAGGCAAAGCTCACGCCGTTGCGCGCACGCTCGGTGATCGACATGCCGGTGATGTCTGTGCCGTCGAGAAGGATGCTTCCTGCTGTCGGTGTGATAATTCCGGCTATCATCTTGGCAAGGGTCGATTTGCCGCTGCCGTTTGGCCCGGTAATCGCCACAAACCGGTGATTCACCGTCAGATTTATGTCATCGAGTATCGTCTTGCCCTCCGGTGTGACGTATGACAGGTTTTTTATTTCGAGCATTCTACTGATCTTCCTTTTGTCAATACTTTAACAATTATTATACCACAAGCAATTGCTGTATTTCAATACCTTTTTTATAATTATTAATAATTATCTCTATTGTAAAATGTACAAAAAATCAGTTGATTTTATCCCGATGATGTTATATAATGACAATAGCGAATTGTTATTGCTTTTTTGTCATTATCAATTATTTTTCCAGTAAGGAAGGGATTTACAATGAAGGTATTTGACCTGCAAGGCAACGGAACCAATTTCATCGCTGAAATACTGGCCGGTATCACCACATTTATCACTATGAGCTATCTGCTGGTTCAATGTCCGGCCATGCTGAGCGGAGATTTGGTTTCTGCGCCCACGCTTTACATTGCTATCTGCTTAACGTGCTGTGTGGGCTGTCTCGCGATGGGCTTCTGGGCCAGGCAGCCGTTTGTAGTCGGACCAAGCATCGGCCTTTTCGCTTATTTTTCCTCTGTGCTGATGACCGACATGAAGTATGATTACTCCCAGGCTCTCGCGGTGGTATTTCTCGCAAGTGTCGTTTTTGTCGTGTTGTCGCTGACCGGCTTTGGCGGAATCATTTACTCCTCCATTCCCGGCGGCTTGAAAAACGGCATCTCCGCCGGTCTGGGTCTGTATATTGCCCTGATAGGTCTGAAAAATTCCGGTTTCCTGGTAACGTCAGAAAACGGCAGTTTCAGCCTTGCCGACCTTTCAGATTATAATCTACAGCTTTTTAACGTGTTGATTATGTTTGCCGGCGTTATCATCATCGGATTGCTCAAGAAATTCGGGCTGCCCTTTCCGACGCTTCTCGGACTGGTGGCGTCGTGCGCGCTTTACTACGGAGTCGGCATCTATCTGATCCGCGTGGTTGATAAATCCGCGCTGCATTTTCAGCTTGGCGGCTTCAATGAAAATTTCGGCGCCTGGTACGGCGAGGGCTTCCTGAAAAGTCTCACCACAGGAATCGGCGGCGTTCTGGGGGGACTTACCCTTGACGTCAAGGCCATTCTCACCTTTATCATAACCATCATCGTTTCCGCGCTGTTTAACGCAACCGAGTCAACAGGCGTGATTTACGCCATTGCCAAAAACAACGGCAAGCTTGACGACAACGGCAATTTCGGCGCGCTCAAAACCTCGCTCTCTTCCAATTCGATCGCCTCTGTCACAGGCTCCCTGATGGGCTGTCCGATGGTCGCTGTTGCTCCCGAATCCGCCGCCGGATTCTCCGCCCAGGGCAAATCCGGACTGACTGCCGTCACGGCGGGTGTGCTTTTCCTGCTCGCTTCGTTCTTTGCCCCCGTTGCCACATTTATCCCGGCTTCGGTCACATCGTGTATCCTGGTTTATCTCGGCGTGAATATGATGGGCGCCGTCAAGGATATAGATTTCGGCAATATCGGAGACAGCGTTCCGGCATTGCTCATCATTGTGCTGATTCCGTTTACATCGTCCATTGTGGACGGCATTGCGCTGGGCATTATTCTTCACATCGTGATCAACCTGCTGATGTTGAACTTTAAGGCAATAAAGCCGCTGGAAGCCGTCATTGCCGTTCTGTTCGGAATAAGCTATTTTTACATATAATCCCTCTTAATTTCTTTTGACAGCTTTACTTTTACCATCACCTAAAATTCTGACGCGTGAATACACCGATTCTTTGTTCGGTTGGTTCACGCGTCATTTTTGTGTGCCATATTTTTGAAAAAATCAAAAAAATTAACGACTTGTTCTGGAAATCTGAGTGTATATATGTTATCATATAAATGTTATGTAAGTTTTTGTCTGCATAAATCGTTCCGGAGGTATATGATATCATGCGTATTTCAGCTTTGGCAAAATGGATGGCAGCATTGCTTGCCGTCGGATTTCTGTGCGGCTGCGACGCCCAGCTTTTCAACGGTGACAGACAGCTCATGCGACCGCCCTATCCGGCAGGCGAAGAGAAAATCATTCAGGGAGAGCTTTCCAAAAATCTCGGCAGTTTCACTCTGAAATATCCCAAAAGCGGCAGCTACCGTTCGGCAATACTAAGAGCCGATCTCACAGGCGACGGGAAGAACGACGCCCTTGTGTTTTACAGGCAGGATGAATCCAAGCCGATCACCCTTGCGATTCTTACGCAGGATAACGACAAATGGCAGTTTGTCTCCAAAAAAGAGGGCGAGGGCGGAGAAATTGACCGTGTCATGTTCGGCGACGTCAACTGCGACGGCGTTAATGAGATTATCGTAGGCTGGACCATCTATAGCATCGGCCTGAACATTATTTCAGCCTATTCCCTACAGGACGACACGCTCACCGCTATTGACGTCAAGGAGTATTCTGAATCCAAGGAGTCAAATATCTCTGTCGCGTACACCGATATGCAGATTTACGATTTCGACAACGACGGTTCGGACGAGATCATTGCTTCCTATATCAATTTATCAGAGGTTACGGCAACTGCCAAGCTCATAGAATGTCACAGGGGCGTGGACAACGCCTATACGATGAGTGTGACAGACACCGCGCCGCTTGACGGTCACGTTCTGTATTACTCCGAGGCAAAGGTCGCCAAGCTCACGGATGATCGGGTGTTCGGAGTTGTACTGGACGGCTACAAAGACAATTCCACAATGATCACTGAATACATTTATTGGAACAATGTCAACGGCGATCTTGAAACACCGTTTTACAACAGCTCGGAACAAGCCGTCATCAATACCGTTCGCAACGTAAATATCACCTCTCGCGACATAGATTCGGACGGGGTAATGGATATCCCGGTGACGGAGTTTCTGCCGGGGTACGATATCACTTCCGAAAATCCCATGTACATGACGCTGTGGTACAACGCCGACTTCAATGCAAAAGGGTACACATTCATGAACAAAAAGAAAAATATTATCAACCTGTCGGACGGATACAGCATTACATGGCAGTCATCATGGGACAACAAGGTGACCTGCCGGTTGGATGAAAAGAACCGGATTTTGTATTTTTACAGATACCAAAAGGATCGCTTCGCGTTCAGCGAGGAGCTTTTCCGCATAAAGGTTTTCACCGTCAGCGAGTGGAAAGAAGACGCGCATAACCCTGACTATGCCGTGGTACTCAACAGGGGGGATGATACCGTGACGGCGGCCCTGTTCTCCAGCGAACAGAACATTGTCGATCAGAATACCATCCAATCTTCTTTTTCATTGATCTGACTCTATTATCTCAAATCTCAATATCGGAAGGAACGATTTCAATTGAAAAAAATACTTGTGGCAGAAGACGAAGACGCTATCAGAGAATTTGTTGTGATTAATCTCAAGCGTTCGGGTTACGATGTATATGACGTAGCAAACGGCAGCGACGCTGTGGATGCCTATGACAAGGCAAACGGCGATTTTGACATTGCGCTGCTGGATGTGATGATGCCGGGAATGGACGGCATTTCGGTGTGCCGCGAACTTCGCAGGCGCAACAGCAGTCTCGGCATTATCATGCTCACTGCCAAATCGCAGGAGATGGACAAGGTCAACGGTCTGATGAACGGAGCCGACGATTACATAACCAAGCCGTTCAGCCCCAGTGAGCTGATGGCAAGGGTCGACGCCCTTTACCGCAGAGTTTCTCTGAGTGAAAGCAGCGAACATTCCTTCCGGGAGGAACTTCGCTCGGGTAATTTTGTTCTTAATCTCCGCAACCGCACTCTCAGCAAAAACGGTCAGTTAGTCGAGCTGACACAGGTTGAATTTCAGATAATGGAATACTTCTTCTCCAACCCGCGCACAGCTTTGAGCCGTGACGACATTCTGAAGCATGTATGGGGCGACGGTTTTTTTGGCGAGGAGAAAATCGTAGACGTCAACATCCGCAGACTCCGCATGAAAATCGAGGAAAAACCCTCTTCCCCCAGACATATTGTCACCGTTTGGGGGCTGGGCTACAAATGGGAAGCCTGAGAGCCTGCTCTGATATTATTTTTCCCGGAATCAGGAGGGAAATGAATTGTCTGATATTTCAAACAACACTCCCGAAACAACAGAAAAACAGGAGAATATAAGCAGAAAATCCTCTGTCATTAATAAGCTGAAATCCTTCACAGAAGCTTTTGGCAAAATGACATGGCACCTTTTTTTGCCTTACAAAGAAATGATCAGAGGCAAGGGAATTACCCGCCGCTGGCTTTTTACCACATTCTCTCTGCTTGGCACGATGCTGGCGATCATCTTCATTATTTCCGTTTCGCTTATCAACAGCTATTATTACAGCAATATCCAGCAGATATTGGACGAACGAGCTTCGGTCACTTCCGATTATTTCGCGCAGATAGCCTTTAATTCGTATTCAGCTATGAGCGAAAACGATTACCGTCTGGCGGCTCAGTCATTTGTAGAAGGGTTCGCTGACAAGGATAAGATGGAAATCCAGTTCATCAACGGACGTGGCACCACCATTGTAACCTCATCCGGCTTTGAACCTCCCGCCGGTCAGCCAAAGCCGGATTACGACATTGCCTGCAAAAACGGCGACCACGGAAGCTGGAACGGACAAAACGAAAACAGTGAACATGTGTACGCGGTCACCTATATACTTGCGCTTCCCAATTATAAGGGCTATAGAGCAGTCCGTCTGATCGTTTCTCTGGAACCCACTGACAGTGCCGTGAGGGGCAACATCATTCTGATCTCGGCCATTATGCTGATTGTGCTGCTATTTATCTCACTGTCAAGCTCCTATTTTATCCGTTCCATTGTCAATCCCGTCAAGAAGATTACAAGTATCGCCGGGCATATCGCCGGCGGAGACTTCTCCATACGTCTCGAAAAGCAGCACGACGATGAAATCGGCGATCTGATGGACTCCATTAACGCCATGGCTGCCGAACTTGCGCTGAGTGAAAACGCCAAAAACGACTTTATCTCGTCGGTATCGCACGAGCTGCGCACACCTCTTACAGCCATCAAGGGGTGGAGCGAGACCATGCTTATGTGCGGTCCCGAGGATGAGGCTATGATCAAGCGGGGTATGGGAATCATTATCAATGAAACCGAACGTCTGAGCGGACTGGTTGAGCAACTGCTTGATTTCTCACGCATGCAGAGCGGACGGATGGTTATGAATTTCCAGATGCTCGATATCATCGCGGAAATTGACGACGTTGTATTTATGTTTGCTGAGAAAGCCCGCAAGGAGGACAAGAGACTTACCTTCTACGAGCCGGAGCAGGCCATCCCCGTTATGGGAGATCGGGACAGGCTCAAGCAGGTGATCATCATTGTCATCGACAACGCCATGAAGTACAGCGAATCCGGCGGTGAAATCTACGTCTACACATCGGTGGAAAACGATATGCTTACCATCGGAGTCCGAGACCACGGCTGCGGAATTCCCGCCGATCAGCTCCCAAAAATCAAGCAGAAATTCTACAAGGCAAACACGACAAAGGGCGGCTTTGGAATAGGTCTGGCTGTCGCTGATGAGATCATCCGCAAGCACAATGGTGAATTTGTCATAGACAGCGTTGAAGGAGAAGGCACTAACGTCAGCATCATTCTTCCCATAGCAAGGCAGAACAGCAGTATCGGGATTGCCTCTGCAAGCGAGAAAAATTCTACGGAAAGTGAAGTAAACAACAATGAGTAAGAATAAAAAAAACAAATACACTTCCATAGGCGGTCAGGCTCTCATTGAAGGAGTGATGATGAGAGGTCCCCAAAACACCGCAATGGCGGTGCGCAGTCCAAAGGGCGATATTGTGGTGGAAAATGTCAATTGTCCCCTTCCGTCCGAACGCCCGTGGATATTCAAAATTCCGATGCTCAGGGGGATATATTCCTTCTTTGACTCCATGAGGGTAGGTTCCAAAACCCTTATGCGCTCCGCCGAGCTTTCGGGTGAAGCGGACGAGGAAGAAGAGCTTACTCCATTTGAGCAGAAGCTTAACGATATTTTCGGAGAAAAGCTCTTTGCCGCCATGATGTCATTGGCAATGGTAATAGGTGTTGCCATCGCTGTTCTGCTCTTCTTTGTGGTGCCGACGGCGGCTTACACCGGGCTTTCGTTCCTCTTCCCTGTTCTCAAGGGAAATATTTTGCTCCGCTCTGTCTTTGAGGGAATTTTCAAAATCGTAATGTTTGTTGTCTACATCTTCCTCTGCACCCGAATGAAGGACATGCACAGGGTGTTTGAATATCACGGCGCTGAACACAAAACCATATTCTGCTACGAAGCAAAGCAGGAGCTTACGGTGGAAAACGTCCGGAGGTTCAGGCGCTTCCATCCCCGCTGCGGCACAAGCTTTCTCATCGTTATGCTGATCATCGGCATTGTCATCGGCTTCTGCATTCAGGTGGAAGCGGTCTGGCTGCGCACACTGATCAGACTATGCTGCCTGCCGCTGGTGATGGGATTCGGATATGAAATCATCCGTTTCTGCGGAAAGCACGACAATCTCCTGACCAAAATACTGTCAGCTCCCGGCATATGGATGCAGCACATTACCACCTTTGAGCCAAGCGACGACCAGATTGAATGTGCGATTGCCGCGCTGAAAGCCGTCATTCCCGAAAACACAGAAGGAGAAATTGTCTGATGAACGGCATTTCTATCAGAGACACGTACCAAAACGGAAAACGTATTTTGTCAAAGGCAGGGCTGGAAAGTCCTGCCTTCGACGCGCTGTGCCTGCTTGACTTGGTGTTCGGAACAGGCGGACGCTCGGGACTGGCCATTCACGGCGGCGAACCTGCCGATCCTGACAAATATGAGCGTTTTAACGAGCTGATTATCAGGCGCACACGCGAACCTCTGCAATATATTCTCGGCAAATGGGAATTTGACGGCATGGCGCTGCATGTAGGTGAGGGTGTACTCATTCCACGCGAGGACACACTGACTCTGGTCGAAACGGCATGCGAGCTTCTCAAAGGCAAGACATCTCCACGTGTGCTTGACCTGTGCGCCGGAAGCGGCGCTGTCGGTCTGGCTATTGCCAGACGAATTCCCGATGCATATGTGCTTTGCGTAGAAAAATCCCCGTTGGCATTTGGATTTTTCACCCGGAATAGGAAGGATTTCGGGTGCGGGCGTGTGGAAGGCGTTATCTGTGACGTGCTTCATCCGCCGGAGATGGATCAGGAATTCGACTGTATCGTATCAAATCCCCCCTACATCCCAACGGGCGATATCGAGGGACTGGCATGGGAGGTTCAATGTGAACCCAAAATGGCACTTGACGGAGGAAGCGACGGTCTGATATTTTACAAAGCAATTTGCAGCCAATGGACAAGGTTACTTTGCAAAGACGGAATAGTGGCATTTGAGGTTGGCTATGACATCCGCGACGGAGTCATTGAAACAATGATGCAATGTGGCATAGATCGGATTCACGCAGCAAAGGATATTAACGGAATCGACAGGTGCATTTTTGGTACTGTCGTTTCATAAATGCATTTTTTACACTTGCATTTTTCTCATAATTGATATATAATGAATATAGTAACTAAGAAGGAATGATTTAAAATGGCAGTAGACAAAAAAAAGGCGCTTGAAACGGCACTCGCAAGCATAGAAAAGCAATTTGGCAAGGGTGCCGTAATGAAACTGGGGCAGAATTCCACATTGAACGTGGAAGCCATTTCGACCGGTTCGCTGGGTCTTGACCTTGCTCTGGGAATAGGCGGTCTGCCGCGCGGCAGAATTATCGAAATGTACGGTCCCGAATCCTCAGGTAAGACGACTCTCGCTCTGCATTGCATTGCCGAGGCACAAAAGCTCGGCGGCGACGCCGCATTTATCGACGTTGAGCATGCGCTTGATCCGGTTTACGCGCAGGCTCTTGGAGTGGATATCGACAATCTGCTGGTTTCCCAGCCTGACAACGGCGAACAGGCACTCGCCATCACGGAAGAGCTTGTGCGCTCCGGTGCCATTGATGTGATTGTTGTCGACTCTGTAGCGGCGCTTGTTCCCCGCGCGGAAGTGGAGGGAGATATGGGCGCAACATTCGTGGGAATGCAGGCCCGCCTGATGAGTCAGGCCCTTCGCAAGCTTACCAGCGCCATCGGCAAATCCAACTGTGTGGCCATCTTCATTAACCAGCTTCGTGAAAAAGTGGGCGTCGTTTACGGAAATCCCGAGGTGACCCCCGGCGGACGTGCGCTGAAATTCTACAGTTCCGTGCGCATTGAAATACGCAAAGGCGAGCCGCTCAAATCCGGCACGGACGTAATCGGCAACCGCACCAAGGCAAAGGTTGTCAAAAACAAAATCGCTCCTCCCTTCCGCACAGCCGAATTTGACATTATGTACGGCGAAGGTATCAGCCGTACCGGCGAGTTGCTCGATCTGGCTGTCGAACTTGGCATTGTCAAGAAGGGCGGCGCGTGGTTCTCGTACGGTGAAACCCGACTTGGACAGGGACGCGACAATGCAAAGAATTATTTTATGGATCACCCTGAGATGGCAGAGGAAATTGAAAAACAGGTCAGAGAGAACGCCGACAAGCTGATCAACAAGAAAAAGAGCGCAAAGTCCGTCAAAAAGAAGGACGACAGCTCTGAAGAAACCGCGCAGCAGTCAAATGAGAACATTCCGGCAGGCGAACCGACCGCTGAAACCGATGACATGATGATTGACGATATTCCGATTCCGGACGAGTTTCTCGACGAAGTGAGATACTCCAAGCCAAAAAAGAATATTGATATCTCGGTAGACTGATTATGATCATCACAGAAATCAGACCGCAAAAAGGACATCTTGTCGGACTTTATTCTGATGGAGAACAGATCGTATCGCTGGACAGTGAGCTTGCGGCCGAGATGAATCTGAGAGCCATGCGTGATTACTCCGTGGAAGAGCTTCAGGAACTTCTCGGTATATCTATGCTCAGGCGTGCAAAGTCAAAGGCGCTGTACCTGCTTGAATTCAGGGATTATTCCAGCCGCGACATGGCTGTACGTCTGCGCAGGGACAAGGAATTTGACGAGGAATCAATCCATCAGGCGATGGTTTATCTGATTGAAATCGGAGCAATCGACGATTCACGCTACGCCGAAAACATGATACGTCACCTTATCAATCACAAGCACTACGGCAGACGTCGCGTTATGCAGCAACTTGCAGCGAAAGGAATTGACCGCGACACAGCGGAGACGGCGTTGTGCGAATCGGAAGTTGACGAGCGGTCGATGATTCTGGAGCTTCTCGAAAGCAAATTCAGCCGTGACCTTGACGATGAAAAGGGCATAAGGCGCACAATCGCTTCACTGATCAGATATGGCTATGAAATGGGCGACATTCGGGACTCACTGAGAGAATTCTGCGATAGAGGACTGTGAATGAAAAGAACGGCATAGATTGACAATACCCCGTGAACCATCACGCTTTCAACGAAAGAGGCGATTGGTTCACGGGGTATGTGTTATCACGGAAATCAATTTATGTGCATAGACAGACGCCTACTGGACAGCTTCAATCCGGAATATATGCTACATCGCCGTCCAGGGTAAACATTTCGTCCTCCGATGAGCAGGGATTGTCCAAAGTACATGAAGCGTCTGAAGGTGAGACGGAGGTTGAATCCGAGTCAGAAACAGCCTCCACTACCATATTTCCCGCATAATCGTCCGGATTATACTCTACATCACCCATAAGCGAATGACGGCAGGCGGTAAGCCCCCCCAGAAGCGCCACGGCTGAAGCGGCAATCGCCGTCCTTTTGATAACACTCTCCATGCTGTATCCCGCATCGTAGGCTGTTATTTTCTTTTGCTTCATAATAATATGTCCTCCTTTTTCTTTTTGCCTCTACAATCGCTTAACGATTACATTACTATAACTCCCAAAAGATGGTTTTGGTTGGACAATTTCAGAAAAAAATCCCCGATGACTCTGAATAAAGCATCGGGGACAAAAATTGAATTAAACCGGATGAACTTTTTCTACCATATCGGCATGAGCGCTGTCAATGCCGTATTTTGCATCTCTGCGGGACTGGAAGAACTTGGTTGCTACCTGTCCGAAGCAGGCATAGGAGAGAACGTCCTCTTCCTGCTCAAGATATTCGGTCATCTCCTCACGAAGCTGATCCAGCTCCGGCTTGAGCAGATCGGCAGGGCGACAGTCGATCGGGTCGAGATCGCCGATGATCCTCTTGCGGAAATCGGGGTCTATAGGCATTGGCGTTTTGCCGTATGTACCCTGAACAAGTCCCTTGAATTCCTTGGTAGTCATCTTGTACCTCTCGCCGGTGATAATATTCAGCACTGCCTGTGTGCCGACGATCTGAGATGTCGGGGTGACAAGCGGAGGATATCCGGCATCCTCTCGTACGCGCGGCACTTCGTTGAGAACGTCACTGAGCTTGTCGAGCTTGCCGGCTTCATTGAGCTGCGAAACCAGATTGGAAAGCATTCCGCCCGGTACCTGGTAAAGCAGCGTCTTGGAGTCAACCTCAAGCATCTTGGGATTCATCAGTCCACTGCTCAGGTACTTCTGACGCAGCGTCTCCACATAATCCCTTATACCGGCGAGCAGATTGAGATCAAGACCTGTGTCATACTCGGTACCTTTAAGAGCGGCCACCATTGACTCGGTTGCGGGATGAGAAGTTCCGAGAGCCATTGGCGACATGGCTGTGTCGATGACGTCAACACCTGCTTCAATCGCCTTGAGCATGGACATAGAGGCAAGACCGGATGTATAATGGGTGTGCAACTGAATCGGAATCTTCACGGTTTCCTTAAGTGCCTTTACGAGATCGTAAGTCCCGTATGGAGTCAACAGACCGGCCATATCCTTGATACAGATGGAATCCGCACCGGTGTTCTCCAGCGTCTTTGCGTATTTGGTGAAATAATCAAGCGTAAAGACAGGGCCAGTGGTATAGGAAATGCACCCCTGAACATGTCCTCCGTACTTCTTGGCCGCGTTAATGGAGGTTTCGAGGTTTCTGATATCGTTGAGTGCGTCGAAAATACGCATGATGTCAATGCCGTTGTCAATTGACTTGGCGACAAAGTATTCAACCACATCGTCAGCATAATGACGATAACCAAGCATATTCTGTCCGCGGAAGAGCATTTGAAGCTTGGTGTTCGGACAGGCTCTGCGGATTGTTCTCAGACGCTCCCACGGATCCTCGTTGAGAAAGCGAAGGCATGCGTCGAATGTCGCGCCGCCCCAACATTCCAGCGAGTGAAAACCAACCTTATCAAGATCGGCCAGCATGGGCAGCATTTCCTCGGTGGTCATTCTTGTAGCAATAAGAGACTGGTGAGCGTCACGCAACACCGTTTCGGTAACTTTGATCTGTGCCATAATTCTGCCTCCCGTCCGCTATCAGCCCAATGCGACAAGCGCTGTGCCGGATTCGACGGTCTGACCTTTTATGACGTAAACCTCAACGACCTTGCCGTCCTTGGGCGCAACAATGGCGTTTTCCATCTTCATCGCTTCCAGCACAAGCATGGTCTCGCCTGCTTTTACGTAATCGCCGGGCTTGATCTGAACGTCAAGCACTGTACCGGGCATCGGAGAATTGACTGTCTCGCCCGCGGGGGCTTTGGGAGCAGCTGCCGGAGCCTTTGGCGCCGCAGGTGCTGCTGCGGG
>ONYN01000189.1 GCA_900322085.1 uncultured Eubacteriales bacterium
CATAGTGGTGTCGGAGCACCTTTATGCTAAGTTCCGCAGCAAGCAGGAGGGCGACCTGACCAAGCTGCGTTCCTCGCTGGTCTGCGAGTCGACTCTGTGCGGATTTGCCAAAAAGATTCAGCTCGGCGAGTACCTGATGTTCGGCCGCGGCGAGCGGAATTCCGGCGGCGATAAGCGGCCGTCCATTCTGGCCGATGCGTTTGAAGCACTCATTGCCGCGATATTCCTCGACGGGGGCATGGAGCAGGCGCGGAAATTTGTCATGGGCTTTATTCTCGAAGAGCTGGAACACCCCAATCTCTACCGCAGCAAGGACTACAAGACCATGCTCCAGGAGATCATCCAGCAGAACGCCGAGGAACGGCTGAGTTATGTCCTTGTCGGCGAGAACGGTCCCGACCATAACAAGCATTTTGTTGTGGAGGTTCACCTCAACAGCAACGTCATCGGAAAGGGCGGCGGCAGGAGCAAGAAGGAAGCCGAGCAGAACGCCGCCAAGGAAGCGCTCGAACTCATGGGATATTGATATGACAAAACATTCCAATATAGCCATATTCATTCCCCACAACGGATGCCCCCATCAATGTGCCTTCTGCAATCAGCGCACCATTTCCGGCGCAGTGACACAGCCGACTGCCGGAGACGTCCGGGAGGCAGTGAAAAAGGCGCTTGCTTCGCCGCGCTTTGAAGGAAATCATGCGGAAATTGCTTTCTTTGGCGGGAGTTTTACCGCAATAGATCGTGCATATATGATGGAGCTGCTGGAAGCGGCGCATGAATTTATCAAATCCGGACAGGTGGCGGGAATCAGGATTTCCACAAGACCGGACGCTATTGACGGCGAAATACTTGAAATTCTCAGAGAATACGGCGTTACTTCAATCGAGCTTGGAGCGCAGTCCATGCGGGACGATGTGCTGCAAATGAACAGGCGGGGGCATACGGCGCGGGATGTGATCGACGCGTCTCAGCTGATCAAAAAATACGGCTTTTCGCTGGGCTTACAGATGATGACGGGGCTTTACGGAGACGACAACCACGGCGCGAGATATACCGCCCGCCGGTTGGCTTCGTTAAGGCCTGATACCGTGAGGATCTATCCGACCGTAGTGCTGGAAGGCACCGAGCTTGCGGAAAAAATGCGTTCGGGAGAATACACACCGCAAGGGTATGAAGAAGCGGCGCAGCTTTGCGCGGGACTGCTGCGGTTCTTTGAGCAAAGAGGGATAAATGTCATCAAACTGGGTCTTCACGCTTCCGACGGAGTGGAGGGCAGCATGGTGGGCGGCGCGTATCATCCGGCGTTCAGAGAGCTGTGCGAGGGAATTCTGTATTACCGGCTGATCAGAAGAACGCTGTCGGAACAATATCCTAACGGCGGAGAATTTACCGTGTATGTCCACAGTCGGGACATTTCTAAAGCCTGCGGACAGAAGAAGTGCAACATTGTCCGGCTTGCCAAGGAAGGCTGGAGTGTTACCATAAAGGGTGACGACAGCATTGAAGGAAAAGAAAGAAGAAAATGTGAAATAATAGAAGGAGATGTGAATCGCAATGGAAAAGATCAAAATCCGCTTTGCAAAAAAGAGCGAACTTGAAGAAATCAACGCCATTCGCAAGCAGGTGCATATGGTTCACGCGAAGGGCAGACCCGATATTTTCCGCAGAAAATTCGGCAGGAAACTGGCGTATCATATCCATGAATTCTTCGGCGGCGAACTGTCCAAGGTGGTCGTTGCCAAGAGCGGCGGAAGCATCTGTGGATTTGCCTCAATTGAGATCATTCACAAGCCGCGTTCCCCCTACAACAAGGCGAGAAGCTACCTCAGAGTGACTGAGTTTGGCGTTGATCAGGAATACAGGCGGCAGGGAATAGGAAAGCAGATGCTCGATTTCATCAAAATTTACGCCGCAACAAAAAACTTTGACACCGTCGAGCTTGACGTGTGGGAATTCAACAAGGGCGCATTGAAATTTTATGAATCACAGGGTTTTACGACCTATCGCAGATTTATGGAGTTTAAAATGTGAGGTGTTTTGATCATGGCAAGGGTCTTTGAGGATGAATTTACAGAGGTTCAGTCGGGAATGGTATCGCTTGCGTTGGAAGCATTGGAAACGGCGGATATGACGGTTGACAAAATCTACATTTACGCATTCGGAACGGAGCATGAAGGCTTTTTCAATCTGTTTTTTGTCAAGGACGGAAAGCTCCTGCACAATCATCAGGTTGGCGTTTCCGAGGAGATCATTGACCAGGTGCTTGACCTCGGCATTGACGACACCTTCCAACTGCTTGCAATTTGCAAGCGATATGGCAGACAGGCTCCCTGTCAATACAAGCTGGTCTACGATTGCAATACCAAGCATTTTGACGGTGATTACAGCTATGACGACCTTTCCGACAGCGAGTACGGCTCCAGCGGAGCGTTCGACGACTGGGAGAAGGAAATCGCTGCTTTGTTGAGCGATAAGAAACAATAAATATATTATGGAGCTGCTATGAAAACAAAGGAGAGATTATGATGTCAGAGAAAAAAGAAAAGAAAGAAAAGAAACCGTTGACATTCGGGCGCACTATCAAGAGAATCCTTCTTGTCCTGCTGTCCATTATCGTGGCCGTGGTGCTGATCATCAGCATTGCGGGCGGCCTATTTGCCTACAACAATCTTCACTACGATGAAAATGACATGAAGAAGGTCTGGAAGGCCGGCTATACCGAAAAGCAGCAAACACTCCCCGGCGGCACAGTGCTCAATTATGCCGAGAGCGCCGATGAAAAGGGCGAAAAGACGCCCCTGTTGTTGATTCACGGACAGGAAATGGCGTGGGAGGATTATGCCAGAGTGCTTCCGGCGCTGGCCGACACCTATCACGTCTACGCGGTGGACTGCCACGGACACGGCAGCTCCAGCCACAATCCCGCAGACTACACCTGCGCGAAGATGACCGAAGATCTTGTCCTTTTCATAGAAACCGTAATAGGCAAGCCGTGCGTTGTTTCAGGACATTCCTCCGGGGGAATTCTCACCGCCAATATCGCCGCCACCGCACCGCAGGACGTTCTTGGAATTGTGCTGGAGGACCCGCCGTTTTTCAGCGTGCAGCCCGAGGAAATGCAGAATACCTTTGTCTGGAAGGACGGCTTCGAGGTGATGCATCAGTTTCTCGGTTCGGGTGAGAAGTACTACACGCCCTATTACTATTCCAACGGCTATATGTGGAAGATGTTCCAAGGATTAGAGCAGTTCCCGGCTGCGACTGCCAAAGAGTATTGTGAAAAGAACGGAGAGGAATGTAAGAAAATCTGGTACATGCCCTATTCGTGGACACACGGACTTCTTTATGTGGACGAATACGACTTCCAGTTTGCCGAGACATTCTATAACGGCACATGGCTGGACGGCCTTTCGCAGGAGGAAATCCTCAAGGGCGTGAAATGCCCCTGCACCTATATCAAGGCAAAGACCAGCTACGGGGATGACGGGGTTCTCTACTGTGCCAACGATGACGATGACGCAAAGAAGGTAGTATCCCTTATTCCGGGATGCAAAAAGATCGAAACCGAGTCGTCCGACCATGACATTCATTTTGTCTACGCTAAGCAATTCACTGAAATTCTGGAGCAGTTCCACGGCGAAATTGCGAAGTAATTTTTTCCGCATCAGGTCATTTAAAGGAGCGAAACAATGCATTTAAAATCGCTTGACATCATGGGTTTCAAGTCCTTTCCCGACAAGGTGAAGATGAGCTTTGTTCCGGGAATCACGGCGGCTGTCGGTCCCAACGGCAGCGGCAAGAGCAATATCAGCGACGCGGTGCGCTGGGTTCTGGGCGAACAGGCCACCCGAATTCTCCGCATTAAGTCAATGGAGGACGTCATCTTCGGCGGCACTTCGCAGCGCAAAGCTCTCGGCTTTGCGGAAGTGGTTCTGACCATCGACAATACCGACCGCGCACTGCAATTCGACAGCGATGAGGTTGCCGTCACACGAAGGTATTACCGGTCGGGAGACAGCGAATACAAGATTAACGGCAAGGCGGTTCGTCTGAAAGACATCAATGAGCTGTTCATGGATACCGGCATGGGACGCGATGGCTATTCCATCATCGGACAGGGCAAGGTCGCCGACGTTGTCAATGTCCGTTCGGAGGAACGCCGCAACATCTTTGAGGAAGCCGCGGGCATTTCCAAATACCGCTACCGCAAGCAGGAGGCCGAGCGGAATCTTGCCCGTGCCGAGGACAATCTCGTTCACCTTGACGCGATCATGTCAGAGCTGGAAGACCGTGTGGAACCTCTCCGAAAGGAATCCGAAAAGGCGAAGAAATACATAGAGCTGATGGAGCAGAAGAAGAATGTCGAAATCGGCTTATGGCTTGCTACACTCGATAAATCCGGCGCACAGCTTCGCGACTGGGATTACAAGGAAACACTTGCCCGCACGCAGCAGGAACAGATAGACAGGGAAATAGAAACCATCGAGTCTGAAATAGAAGAAAAATTCGCGCACAGCAATCAGCTTGC
>ONYN01000263.1 GCA_900322085.1 uncultured Eubacteriales bacterium
GGCTTCCGAGGTTTGATTGTCTTATTCCCACTCAATTGTAGCAGGGGGTTTACTCGTTATGTCGTAGACAATTCTGTTGATATGTCCGACCTCGTTGACAATTCGGTTGGAGGCTGTCTCGAGAGCATCATAGGGTATCCTTGCCCAATCGGCTGTCATGAAGTCAGTGGTATTTACGGCACGTAGAGCAACGGTATAATCATACGTTCTCGCATCGCCCATTACACCCACCGAACGCATATCTGTTAAAACGGCGAAGTATTGGTTGATATTCCTGTCGAGTCCGGCCTTGGCTATCTCCTCACGGAAGATTGCATCAGCCTCACGCAGAATACTCAGCTTATACTCGGTTATCTCTCCGAGACAGCGAACAGCTAATCCCGGACCGGGGAACGGCTGACGAAATACCAGATCTTCGGGTATGCCCAATTCAAGACCCGCACGGCGCACTTCGTCCTTGAAAAGATAGCGCAACGGCTCTATAATCTCTTCAAAATCAACATGTTCGGGCAAACCGCCGACATTGTGGTGACTCTTGATGTTCGCGGCGTCGCCTGCGCCGCTTTCGATTACGTCGGGATATATGGTTCCCTGAACAAGATAATCTACCTTCCCCAGCTTCTTTGCCTCGGCCTCAAATACACGGATAAATTCCTCGCCGATGATCTTGCGCTTCTTCTCAGGTTCAACAGCTCCGGCGAGCTTGCCGAGAAATCTCTCCTGCGCGTTGACGCGAATCATATTGATATCGAATTGCTCCTTGAATACCTTTTCAACCTCATCGCCCTCATTCTTGCGAAGCAGTCCGTTATCAACAAAAATGCATGTAAGCTGCTTACCAACTGCCTTATGTATCATGACAGCCGCAACCGAGCTGTCAACCCCGCCCGACAACGCACAGAGTACCTTCTTTTCCCCTATTTTTGCCTTAAGAGCGGCAACAGTTTCATCTACAAAGGATTCCATTGTCCAGTCGCCTGCCGCCTTGCACACATCGTAAAGAAACGCACGCAGCATTTTACCGCCCTGGGCAGTATGCTGCACTTCCAAATGGAACTGCACCGCGTACAGTCCACGTTCTTTGTTTTCCATCGCCGCGACGGGACACGCTTCGCTGTGAGCCGAGGAAATGAAGCCTTCCGGCAACCCGGAAATATAATCTGTATGGCTCATCCACACTACCGTTTTTTCAGCCACATCACCAAAAAGCGGAGACGACTTGTCGGCAGTGATTTCAGTCTTGCCATATTCACGGACAGGAGCGGCCTTCACCTCGCCACCCAGCAGATAAGCCATCAACTGTGCTCCATAGCAAATACCAAGCACGGGAATTCCCAGTTCAAATATTTCGGCGGTATATTTGGGCGATTTTTCATCATACACGCTGTTGGGGCCACCGGTGAATATGACGCCGATGTATCCCTCAGCTTTAATTGCTTCCAATGATGTGGTGTACGGCTTCACCTCGGCATATACGCCTAAATCGCGCACACGTCGGGCGATTAGCTGATTGTACTGTCCGCCGAAATCCAGCACGAGTATCTTTTGATGCTCCATAATATCACATTCCTTTGCCTGTATCGTTTCATGCATTCATTGCAAATAATTTTTAATATTATACAACAAATCATACAGCAATTGAAAGATGTATTTCAAATAAATTTTCATTAACTTTTTAATATAAAAACATTACTTTACAATAAAAACCGCCGCCATCCAGCACAGAAACCTTGGATGGCGGCGGTTTTCTTAGAGCCTGTTTTGCGTAGATTATCTTCAAACGACTTTGTAGCCCTGCGCTTCTACTGCCTGCTTAAGAACATCCACGGAAGCGCCGTCATTGACTGTAACAACGGCATTGCCCTTTTCATGGCTTACATCGGCTTTGACCACCTCCGGAAGTGCTTCAAGAGCCTGCTTGACTCTCGCTTCGCAGTGTCCGCACATCATGCCCTCGATTTTCAATGTAATTTTATTCTTTCCAAACATTTGTTCATTCTCCTTGTCTTGTGTTGTTTCAATTTTAATGTCGTCGATAGACGGAATCCTTCTGTCATTCTTTGCGGAGCGGATATTGAAAAGATTCAGCCGCAGCGCATTGGAAACAACGCAGAAGCTTGAAAGACTCATCGCCGCAGCGCCGAACATAGGATTCATTTCCCATCCGAAAATCGGTATCCAGACGCCTGCCGCAAGAGGAATCCCAATGACATTATAGAAAAATGCCCAGAAGAGATTCTGCCGGATATTCCTGAGAGTCGCTCTGCTTAATCGTATCGCTGCCGGAACGTCACTGAGCCTGTTCTTCATCAGCACCACTTCCGCCGCGTCAATGGCAATATCGGTTCCCGCTCCGATGGCTATTCCTAAATCGGCGCTCGTAAGGGCGGGAGCGTCATTGATTCCGTCGCCAACCATCGCAGTCTTTCCGTACTGCTTCAGTTTGTCAATCACATCCTGCTTGCCGTCTGGCAGAACGCCTGCCACTACATCGTTTACTCCTGCCTGTGTTCCGACGGCATGTGCCGTGCGTTCATTGTCTCCTGTCAGCATGACGACCCGGATTCCCATGTTCCTCAATTCAGTGATAGCCTGTGGACTGTCAGGCTTCATCGTGTCGGCTACGGCAATAATACCGATGGCTTCACCGTTTCTGCTGAAAAACATAGGCGTCTTTCCCTGAGATGCAAGAATACCGGCGTCATTCTTTAATTCATCGGTCAATTCAGTCAAAGAGCCGATGAATTGCATGCTTCCCCCGGCAACTGACTCCCCGTTAAGCATTGCCGTCAGACCGTTGCCCGGAAGTGCATGGAATTCCTCCACATCCGAAGCGATAATGCCGCGCTCATTTGCCGCGTTTACAACAGCCCTTGCAAGGGGATGTTCGCTTTTGCTCTCCAGCGAAAACGCATCCGAAAGAAGCTGCTGCTCACTCACACCTTCCACAGGCAGAATATCTGTGACTTTCGGTTCTCCCTCGGTAATCGTGCCGGTTTTGTCGAGTGCGACAATCTGAATTCTTCCGGCCTGTTCAAGCGAAGCGGCGGTCTTGAAAAGAATCCCGTTTTTTGCGCCAATGCCGCTTCCAACCATAATCGCAACCGGTGTTGCCAGGCCCAGCGCACAAGGACAGCTTATGACAAGCACTGAAATGCCCCTTGCCAGCGCAAAACCCGCGCTTCTGCCAACTATCAGCCAAATGGCTGTCGTCAGCAGGGCGATCGCAATGACCGTTGGAACGAATATTCCGGAAACCCTGTCGGCTGTCTTGGCAATCGGAGCCTTGGTTGCAGCCGCGTCGCTCACCATTTTGATGATCCGGGAAAGGGTGGTGTCCTCCCCTACTCCGGTCGCTTCGCATCTCATAAATCCTGACTGGTTAACCGTTCCGGCCGAAACCGCGTCGCCCTTTGCCTTATCCACCGGGATACTCTCACCTGTCAGTGCCGATTCATTCACAGCGCTGCTGCCGTCGATCACTACTCCGTCAACCGGAATGTTTTCTCCTGGCCGCACCACAAATACGTCTCCCCTGCGGACCTGTTCAATCGGAACGGTGACTTCCTGCCCGTCTTTCATCAGAACGGCGGTCTTCGGCGCGAGCTTCATCAAACTCTTCAGCGCATCCGTTGTCTTGCCTTTGGAACGGGCTTCAAGCATCTTGCCCACCGTTATCAAGGCAAGTATCATGGCCGCCGACTCAAAATAGAATTCATGCATATAGGCTGCCGCTCCCGCAATATCGCCCTTTGACTGCTTTGCGGTCATGGCAAAGAGCGCGTAAACACTGTAGACAAATGACGCTCCCGAGCCCAGAGCCACAAGGGTATCCATGTTAGGCGCGCGGTGAATCAGCCCCTTGAAGCCGCTTATGAAGAATTTCTGATTGATGACCATGACAGCGGCCGCCAGCAGGAGCTGTACAAGCCCCATCGCGACATGATTCCCATCAAAGAATGACGGCAGAGGGAATCCCCCCATCATGTGTCCCATCGAAAAATACATCAGCACGACCAGAAAGCCAAGCGAAGCAGTAAGCCGGCGTTTCAGCACAGGTGTTTCCCGGTCGGAAAGCGAATCCTCATCAGGAGATGAACTCCCGCTTTTGTTTGGGGTATTTCCCCTGACCGAAGCTCCGTATCCCGCCTCCTTAACTGCCGCTATTACCGCATCGGGCGACGCGCTGCCCTCCACTCCCATTGAATTGGTAAGCAGACTGACAGAGCACGAGGTCACTCCCTCCACCTGCGACACGGCTTTTTCCACCCGTGCGCTGCACGCGGCACAGCTCATGCCGGTCACATTGTATTGTTCCACGCTCATCATTCCTCCTTTTTCCAACTTAATAGCTTTTGTTAGTTTAAACTAATTATATATCTTTCGGAATGATTTGTCAAGTGCGCTTCTTTATTCCTTCGACTTGTAATACAGCATGCAGTGGCAGTAGCCTTCAAAATCCGGGTCGGCTATCTGATCCCGGAATTCCTTGCACATGCATTTTGTGTCCTCGTTCATTTCCAGACGACAGGGGCAATACCCTCCACGGACATTCAGCCCCTTTTTAACGGTTTCCACAACGTCAGGATTCTCATTCAGACGAATCTTTGCCATAATTAAGACTCCTTTTTTAGTATGATTATATCAGGGCTTCCACCTGATCAAAGTGAATGGATGAAGATTTCATTTTCTGCTCATTGCCAATGACCGTTTCCGTTGCTCCTTCAAGCCAGCTTTCCAGGTAAGGCACAAGTGATTTGATATCTTCCGGTGTTGCCGAAATGATCTGCCTTCTCACGTGTTCGGCTTCCTCAGCGGTAATTCCGGCAAGTTCCCTGCGAATCTGCTCCATACCCTTGATATACGCCGGGCGCGGACGGTCCAGCCTGTTGAGCGCTCCGATGACAAACTGTCGGAATGTGCGTTCGTCCATATCAAGCGAACGGATATAATTCACCACATTGCGGTAACAATAGTAGGTTTCGTCAAGATTCGGGTCGCGATAGGATACCATGGCGGCGGCTCCGGTGCGCTCGAAACTCACTCCCACTCCGTAAGCACCGCCCAGTACACGTATATTCTGCCACAGATAGTCAGTGTTAAGCAAATGCCCAAGCACCAGCCAATAGCCGAATTTGTCCAGAGCTTCCTTTGGCAGCATACCGCAAAGCGCCGCGTACTGCACTTGCGACGGAGAATACAGTCCGGCCCTCTGCTTTTGCTTTAGTGTAACCGCGGCCAATTCCTTTTGCCCTTCATTGCGCAGGAGCTGAATAAATCTTTCGGTAAAGCTCTTGGCCTGGGGAAGGAAACTCTCTTCGCCTACGTATGCAAATTTCCAGCCGTCGATGTCGAAAAGATTCTTTCTGATAGCGTCAAGTGCCGAAACAAGCTCATGCCTGCGCGAGTCAAAATCACTCAGCAGACCGCAGAGGAACTGATAAAACGAATAACCTTTCAATTCGTTTCCCCACGCATATGCCTCTGAATACGCACTGAGTCCGATATTCTTTGCCGCTGTATTGGACGCTTCAAGCAAATCGCGTTCCATCCCCGTCTTAAGCTGAAGCAGCATATCACGAATATGATCCGTATCCGAAAAGTCCGTTTCGAGCAATATCTCACGGTTCAAATCGAATGCCTTTTCAGCGTTGTGATACAAAAATTTTGTCTGCCAGCTCATTGTGGGAGTGACCAAGCCGTCCGCCACCGATTCAACGGAACTATAGCGATGCTCAATTCCGCCCGTGAAGCTGTCAATCAGGTCGGAAAGCGCCGCGTAATCATGCGATTGGGTGTCAACAGCTCCAAACAGCTCGGTAAATATCCGATAGTAGGGCAGCAGTGCTTTGTCCAGTCTGCGCAGGTCAAAGCGCCAGTCAAAATAAGCGATCGAATTGGTTGGCCTGTTCTGATAAATCAGCTTCCCGCCGTCAATAGGTATGATTTCGGACGGACGGTAATCGGGATTGGGCGAAAGATCCTCGCGGCTGAGGATCGGGATTTTCTCGGCGACTTCCTTTGTGTCCTCCGAACCGCGGTATTCGTTGAGAAGCCGGTAATCGCTTACCAGGCAGTCAAAATTCTCCTTTGCGGCATTTTCGCGGCATTTTTCGGCAATCAGCTGATCCTCACGGGCGGTGAATTCGGTATCGGGGTATACCGTTACAATATTCTTATGAGGATTATTGACAAAATACTGCTCAATAAAACGCTCAAAATAATCTGTCTCCGCAAGTTCCTTAAGCTTATCTATCGCGTCAAAGATTTCCAGCTGATCGAGCGGGTCATCCTCATCATAAAGCAGTTTTGGCAACATTTGCAGAGAGTAGGAGATCCCCTTGGTCTTCCATGTGTCAGCATCTTCCTTCTCGCAAAATTCCATGATATTCAGTGTGGATTTCAACCGTTCCTTGTCAATGCCTTTTTCAACCAGATTCTTAAGGGTGGATTCAATGATCTGTGTGAATTTCTCTTTATCGCCCTTCTCGCAGCCCGCACTGATAAAGCCGAACCACGGCACCTTGACAAGCTCATCTGCCATGGAATAAAAATCCTCGCCAATTCCCGCCTTCTGCATGGCATTCTTGATATATGCTCCCTGAGAGGTGCAGAGAATGCGGTCGAGCACCTGCAGAGTCAGCAGATGCAGCGGAGTGTGAGACATGTGAAGCGCATAATTATATGAGAAATAGAAACCGCTTTCCAGCTTGGATTCATCGGCCGGATAGGGCGCTTCAAACTCGCGGTCAAAGCAGTCGGCGGCTATCTCGGGAACGCGATATACCTTTGAACGATCGTATTTGTCGAGATACTCCGAGGAAATGTAGTTCAGAATACCTTCCTCGTCAATTTTTCCGTAAAGAAAGATGAAGCAGTTGGAGGCACTGTAATGGCTATGGTAAAAGTCCACCAGTTCTTCATACTTAAGGTCGCAGATTGCCAGCGGCAGGCCGCCGGATTCGTACGCATATGGCGTGTCTCTGAACAGAGAGGCTGTGACGGCCTCCTCCAGCAGAGCGTCAGCGGAGCCTTCCACCCCCTTCATTTCATTGAACACAACGCCGTTGTATTTTTCCACGGCGGTTTCCTCATCATTGACGGCAAAGTGTATGCCCTCCTGAAGAAATACCTCTTTTTTGTGAGGCATCAGGGGATTGAATACCGCGTCGAGATAGACGTCGGCGAGATTCATAAAATCCTTTTGGTTGGTGCTTGACACAGGATAAACCGTAAAATCGCTGTAAGTCATTGCATTGAGGAAGGAATACATCGAACCCTTCATCAACTGGACAAAGGGGTCTTTCAGGGGATATTTATCCGAGCCGCAGAGGACGGAATGTTCGATAATATGAGGAATTCCCTTGTCGTTTTCAGCAGGTGTGGAAAACGCTATGCTTATGGCCCTGTCGTCGTCGTCAGCGGGCATAACAATGATCCGTGCGCCGGTCTTGTTGTGGGTATAGATTTTTACTTCGCATTTGAGATCGCGTATATAGCGGCTCTGCGAAAGAGTATAATGACTCATACTATAGCTCCTTTGCAATGTTTGATGATAGTATATTATACCAATTTTCTCACGCTAATTCAACAACAGTATGTTAATATTTTATCAATTCACGAAAATGGCAAAAAGGCTGTGGGACGCATTGGGTACAAACGCCTTCCACAGCCGGAAAAAAATATTTTTGATGCAGAGAGCTGAAGCTGACACAAATTACATTGCCTTGATCTTTTGGCAAACAGCGTCGCCCATCTCTGTGCAGGAAACCTTTTGGAAGCCTTCCACATAAATATCAGGAGTACGCACTTCACCAAGCACATCGGCCACCGCCTTCTCTATCATATCAGAGGCTTCGGGCTGACCGAGGGAATACTTGAGCATCATGGCGACCGACAGAATTGTCGCAAGGGGGTTAGCGATATTCTGCCCCGCGATGTCAGGTGCGGAACCGTGAATGGGTTCATACAGCCCCGAACCGGTCGCGCCGAGTGAAGCGGAAGCCAGCATGCCGATAGAACCGGAAATCATACTCGCTTCGTCAGAAAGAATGTCTCCGAAGATGTTGGACGTCAGCAGCACATCAAACTGCGAGGGATTACGGACAAGCTGCATGGCACAGTTGTCAACATACATATAGCTGAGCTCTACTTCGGGATAATCCTTTGCTATGCGTGTGACGGTTTCGCGCCACAGACGGCTGCTTTCCAGCACATTGGCCTTGTCGACCGAACAGAGCTTCCTGCCGCGCTTCATGGCGAGGTCAAAGCCAATTCTCGCGATTCTCTCAATTTCAGGTACGGAATATTTCTCGGTATCGTATGCAGCCTGAACGCCGTTTTCTTCAAGGCGTCCTCTTTCGCCAAAGTATATGCCGCCCGTCAGTTCACGGACAACCATAATGTCCAGCGAACCGTCAATGATATCGGCACGCAGCGGAGACGCCTCGCGCAAAGGTTCGAATATTCTCGCGGGACGGAGGTTGGCAAAGAGACCAAGGGCGCTTCGTATTCCGAGCAGACCCTTTTCGGGACGGAGATGGCCCGGCAGGGTATCCCATTTAGGACCGCCGACAGCACCGAGAAGTGTGGAATCGGCAGCCTTGCACTTGGCTACCGTCTCATCGGGCAGCGGCACACCTGTAGCGTCAATCGCGCATCCACCGAGAAGTGCCTCCTCATACGCAACTGTGAAGCCGCATTTTTCAGCTGTCACATTGAGTACCTTGATGGCCTCGCCTACAATTTCGGGGCCGATTCCGTCGCCCTTTAGCACGGCAATTTTGTAATTCTTCATTTGAATCATTCCTGTCTTGTATTTATTTTGCATGTTGAAAACAATCACATAACCATTTCACTGAGGTCGGAGAGGTTGTAAGGCGTCTGCTGGTAGACATAGTAATTCAGCCAGTTGCCAAACAGCAGATTGGCGTGCGCCCGCCATGAGTGGTTGGGTACGGCACACACATCGTCATTGGGGAAGTAATTGCAGGGGATCTCGGGATGCAGCCCCCTGTTTACGTCACGGAAATACTCGTTGGCCAGTGTTTGCCGATCGTATTCCAGATGTCCGAAGGAGAAGAACTGTCGGCCGTTTTTGTGACCAACCAGAGAAACGCCCGCGTCCTTTGACGTGGCAAGAATGATAAGCTCACTGTTAGCCTCGATGTCATCGCGGGATACTTCGGTATTTCTGGAATGAGGTCCCCAGTAAAAGTCGTTGAATCCGCGGACCAGCGGATGAAGCGGCGCTGTCACCCTGTGGCGGTAAACGCCTGACAGCTTCTGCGGCAGAGTGGTCTTGTCTATGCCGAAGTGATGGTACATCCCCGCCTGTGCGCCCCAGCAGATGTGCATGGTGGAATAAACATTGCGTTTGCTCCAGTCCATGATCTGACAAAGCTCCTGCCAATAATCCACCTCTTCAAACGGCAGCTTTTCCACCGGAGCACCGGTGATAATCATGCCGTCGTAACGGTTTTCCCTGACATCGTCGAATGTTTTGTAGAAGTCAAGCAGGTGACGGGTGGGAGTATTCTTCGCCTCATGGGAGGCGGTCTGAAGAAGATCAATCTCCACCTGAAGGGGCGAATTGCTCAGAAGCCGCAAAAACTGCGTCTCAGTCTCGATTTTTGTCGGCATAAGGTTGAGAATGATGATCTTAAGCGGACGTATATCCTGCATAGTGGCCCGTTCTTCTGTCATTAAAAAGATATTCTCGTTCTCGAGAATCTTCCTTGCGGGCAATTCGTTATTGATCTTGATTGGCATTTGCTGTCACTTCCGTTTTGATATGTGGTCTATTATTATATATCAAAACTTTGTATTTGTAAAGTCGTTTTTTGTTTCATTCAGGGAAATCAATTTGAACTGATAATGTCTCTATATGATTCCTTGTTATCCGAGTGAGCCTGCGTACGCTTCAAAAAGGGAAGTACATCTTCAGTATACGCCCGGAGCATTTCTCCGATGCTCCACGCCTGGGTAAAGCACCCGCGGGAGGTGCATGTGAAATCACCGTCGAATATTTCGGCGACGCCGTTAATGCATCCGTCATTCATGTGATCCAGGAATCGCGAACAAATCTCCTTGCCGCGCCTGATAGCATAGGGGGAATGATCGTGTACCTTGCAAAACGCCGACAGGTAACCTCCCATAAGGAATCCCCAGCTTGTACCCATATGATACGCTCCGTCGCGGTCAATCAGCTTACCGATGTAATGAGATTGGTATTCCGGGTCTTCATAGGAGAGAGAACGCAGTCCATACACTGTAAGCAGATGTCTGCTTACGCAGTTGACAATGGAAAGCTCTTTGTGTCTGTCAAGCATTGTGTATGGCAGGGACACGGCGTAAATCTGGTTCGGACGGATCCTGTCCTCACACGGATCGGAGACATCGTAGAGATATCCTCCCCGCTCATTCCAGAATTTGCGCACGAACGAGGCCTTGACCTGCGCCGCGAGGTTGGTATAATGCGAAGCGTCTCGGTCGAATTTCTGGCAAAGCATTTCCATGACTTTGAGCGCATTGTACCACAGGGCATTGATTTCAACCGGTTTGCCGTGACGCGGAGTTACCACCCAGTCGCCGACGCGGACGTCCATCCATGTGATCTGATCCTTCTCACTGCCGCCGTGAATCAGTCCGTCACTGTCCATGCCGATAGAAAAATCGGTGCCGTTTTCGTAGGCGTAGATGATGTTCTTGAGTACAGGGAAAATCTCGTCCCTGATGAAACGGAAGTTTTCCTCCTTGCCGGTGTAATGCAGGTAGCGTTCCACCGCATAGAAGTACCACAGAGAGCCGTCCATCGTGTTGTACATGGGCTGATCATCGGCGGAATTCGGGAACACATTGGGAATAAGTCCGTTCTTTTCGTACATGGCAAAGGATTTGAGTATCTTCTCACAGTCATCAAAACGATGAGTGCAAAGCGTTAGACCGGTGAGGGCGATCATGGTATCTCTTCCCCAGTCGGTAAACCACGGATAACCCGCCATAATTGTCTTGTGTCCTGTTGAAGCACGGTCGACAATAAACGCGTCGGCTGCCCATGTAAAATGCGCCGAGAATATGTCTCTGTTGGGATTCTGACGAATCAGGTCGTACATTCTGTCGGTATATGCCTTCACTATGTCAAATCCGTTTTTAGCGGTGATATCTTCGTCCTCTGTGGAGCAGATCACAAAGAACTTCTTGGTTTCTCCGGCATTTACCTTTATGACGGCGTCGTATGGGGTGTATTGTGAATCAAGTCCGCGAAAACCTGTTCTTGCGTCAATAGCGAGAAGCTGGTTTTCCTCGGCAATGAAAGTCGGAGCCGCCATGCTGGTAGGAATCTGCGAACGGTCGAAATATTCGCCGTCACTGATATAGAATT
Source organism: uncultured Eubacteriales bacterium (assembly GCA_900322085.1). Classification (GTDB taxonomy): domain Bacteria; phylum Bacillota; class Clostridia; order Oscillospirales; family Acutalibacteraceae; genus RUG762. Next base: position 11,384 of record ONYN01000263.1, read on the forward strand.
TCGCGTTGAAGCTGCTGTCATCACTGCGGCCGACAAGCATAGTCCTGCCGAACACCGACGAACTGAATTGGGCAATATCGGCTGCCGAATTCACTCTGTCTATCGGACGCATGGCAAAAAGCGGCGTAATATGGATCGTGACAGGTTCGGTTGCTCCGCTCACGACATAGCATACCGCAACGGTATTCCTGCCGTGCTCCATAGCAATTGTCTTTTCAATCGAAATTTCATCGGTCTGATAGCAATAGGTCGGTACTATATCCATACGAAACTGTTCGAGATATTGGTACCCCTCTGTGCGGTCGCCAACATATTCCTGACACGCCAGGTCAAATGTGCGGTCGCCGACTGTTATCTTCTCCTGCACTTTGGAAAGCACATTCACTCTGTCCACCGGCGGCCTGAGGGAAGCGATCAGATATCCCCCGTGGATTCTGGCGGTATCGCCGGTGATCGTTCCGTTGGCATATCCTCCCAGCCCGTTGGTAAGCAGCCATTCCTTTTCATACCCCTGCTCGAACGTGCGCCAGTTGCTTCTGCCCATTGTGTATTTTGTGTGCATTGTCTTATTACCGTCCTTGATAAAAATTTATTTGTTTACAAATTTCATGATATGTCCATAATAATCCTTATTGAGCATCTGCGGCGAATAAGTGGTCTTTGCCTTGATGATTTTATTCATGCGATTGATGTAGTCGTCCCTTTCGCTTTCAGTCAGCGTGCAGTTTACACTCGGAATGAAAGTTTTTGAGGCTGCTCTGTATTCTCCCTGTGTGCTGACCCATGACCAGCCACTGACCTTAAGCAGAGCAAAATGTTCGCTGTCCGCCAGAATATCGCTGCCCATAATCAGTCTGGAATCGTACTCCAGACCGAAAAGATTGGAAATGGTAGGTAAAATATCTATGGCCGAGCAAGGACTGTCCACCACAACAGGCTCCGTCATGGATGAACTCCACAGAATAAAACCGTTGCGGTAAAGGTCGAAATTTTTTCTTATTCCTCCCTGAGGCAGACCATACAGGATGGAAAGGCCTTCATCGCTCAGGGCATATGGATAATGATCGGCTGTCATTGCAAAAACAGTGTTGTCAAGTTCGCCCGCTTCCTCAAGCTTATTGACCAGAACTTCAAGCATCAGCTCCACTTCGTACTGACAAGCATAATACGCATACACATCCTCGGCGTTTTTCCTCAGTCTTTCCGGAACATCCTTCTTATGACGTGTGGACATCATATTGCCCGAAAATGTGTAATTCGCGTGACCGCTTACGGACATATAATACGCGTGGAACGGCTGGTTTTGTCCCACATAATCGTCAACAGTGGCCTCCGCCATTTCCTTATCTGAACGGGGCCAGCAATTGCTGGTGAGCTTGAGTCCGTTGCCTATGGCCTTCCATTTATATCCGAAATTGGGATGAGACTTATCTCGTCCGTAATAAGTGTAGGAATTATTGTGATATCCGACCGTCTTGTACCCGAGTTTTTTAAACTGATTGGCCAGTACAAACGGCTGAGATGTATCCGCGCTTTTCACCAGACAGCTTGAGTTACCGTAAAAATTGCCGGTAATATTGGTGTATTCCCCTGTGCCGGTGCTGCCTCCCCAGACTGTATTGTAAAAGTTTTTGAAAACAAAGCCCTCTGTTGACATTTTGTAAAGAATCGGCGTGAATTCCGGATCAATGACCTTATCCGAAAAGCCCTCAAGCGTGATAAAGATCAGATTCTTCCCTTCAAAATAGCCCGTATATTCGTTCTTGCGCGTTGGCTGAACATTTTTGAAGTACTGATCCATGCTCTTGAGCTGATCTGATTTGGCCGATTGGGCCGCCTTATCGAAGTCAATTTCCATCGTATTCCAGCCGTATTCTTTTTGCTCGGGTTCGTCATCCTTTGCAATGTGATTCTCGGCTTCCTTTAAATCGCTGATGTCAATTTCCTCAATCGGCGCGCCAAAAATAAGCTGCTTCATATCCAGACGGGTCGCATTGATAATGCCGTAATATTCAAAGCTTGTGTCAAGATCGTTTTGAAGGTATGTATAGTAATAATACGGGGTATAAACGTCGGAATTGCCCTTCGTGAAATTGATATAAACCAGCATAGGCAAATAAAGTGAGACAAACGCTGTGCAGGCGATCCCCGCATACAATATGTTTCTTTCGAGAGCATCCGGTACCAGCAGATTTCCGATAACGCATATGATGATAAGAGGCACAAAAAAAGCCAATATCACATACCACACTCCCGCAGCCGCGACGATGGCTTCCTTCCAGAACTGGGTAACGTCCTTTGCCTGACCAAGAGAATTCCACGAGAAAAACGTATGGAAGTTATTGTGATAGCTCACATGAAACGAAAACCATACCGCGAGCACCGCAAGTGTGACTCTGTAAAATATCCTGCGCGGTCTTCCCGGAAGCAGCATTGCCGCGATGCTCAGAAAAAATCCCATCGCCATCGACAAAAACAAAAGATATTTAAACTTATCATCAACAGCTTTGCCGAATATCTGGAGCTTTGCCAGTATTTCCATATAAACAAAAGACAACGGCAGATACAAAATTCCGAAAATATCTTTTAAATATTCTCTTTTGTAATCTTTTTCCCCATATTTGCGGAGAGAATGATTCATTGTGATTCCTCCTCTTTGATTTTTGAACAGTTTCTTAATCAGCATATTCTTAGGTACCTTGCGGCGAAGTGCTTTTCGTCGGCGCCAAGCATTTTTCTTGCCATTTCGTCTGCTTTTTCGATAAGCATGCGCTGGAACGCGCACTGTTGGCCGCTCACCTGCGACATCTCACCGCATTGCTGATAATTGATACAGGCGCAGTCGTTGATACATCGCTTTTGAAGGGCGCATCCCCCGCAAAATTCGGGCTTTTGCAGGCTCTTTTGATAGATTGCCTCCCTTCGGACCGGATTGATACCTTCATAAACGCTGCCCATACGGTATTCCTCTATGCCTCCGAACTGAATACACGGGTAGACAGAACCGTCCCAGTCAATATAGGGCTTTCGCATGCCCAGTTGACAGATGTGACATGCTTTGTCCTTGGTAATTGCGAGAATTTTTTCTTCAAACGGATTGAAACAAATGTCTTTTCCCTCCTGGAACCGCTCAAAGATATAATTTCCCACCTTGCCAAGCTGCTCCGAGAGCAAATTCATATTTGTCTCGTCCCAGCCGACGTCCGGACGGGAGTCTATTGCCAGATTAAGCCTCCTGACGCCCATTTCAAAGAGGTATTGCGCTGACTCCGCCACCATATGCACTGTCTCAGGGGTTGTTGTCGCCATTATAAAAGCCGACGGCTGATACCTGAGCAGTTGTCTCAGCCTATGATCCAGTTCTTCAAGGCAATCCTCTCCGCCTGAATGAAGCCGATTGACTCTGCTCATCAGTCCGTCGTGCGACATGGCGATGACAATATGGTTCTCCCCTGCAAATTGCAGGAATTCATCGTCGAGCAGCAAGCCGTTTGTGGTCATGTTCCAGTTGAATTTAACTTCATCAAAACGCTTGGAATAATCCACACACTTATATATCAGAGACTTACACAAAAGCGGTTCTCCTCCAAAAAAGGAAACACCCACTGTGGTCTGGCTGTCTTTTACAGCCATGTCGATGGCTCTCAGCGCCGTTTCTTCTGACATATAAACACTTTCGTGCGTTTCAAAGCAGTACCGGCAGCGCAGATTGCACTGCTTTGTGAGTATAAGCGATATGTTCATTTTTTAGCTCCGGACATCAGGTTCTGTAGTCACCGTTGATTTTGACGTAATCATATGTGAGGTCACAGCCCCATGCCTTTGCCGAAGCTTCGCCCTGGTGCAGATGGATGTAAATAAGGATTTCATCGGCGGCGAGCACCTTTGCAGCCTCTTCCTCCGAGAACGCCACACCGGCTCCGCTACGGCAGACAGCCACTCTGCCTCCGGCGGAGGACATATCCACATCCACCTTGTCTATGTCAAAATCGGCTTCGGCGTATCCCACGGCACAGAGTATTCTTCCCCAGTTTGCGTCCTCTCCGAACATCGCGCACTTGACAAGAGGAGAACGTATGACGCTCTTTGCGACGATAATGGCCGTTTCAAGATCCGGAGCGCCGTCACAGGTACATTCCATCAACTTGCTCGCACCTTCGCCGTCCTTTGCCAGCATACGGGTCATGTTCATCATAACATAATACAGCGCCGATTTGAATACTTCGTAATCCTCGCCCTCAGAGACAATCTCATCGTTCCCCGCCAGTCCGCTTGCCATCAGAAGCACGCAGTCATTGGTGGAAGTGTCGCCATCAACGCTCAGACAATTGTATGTCACCTTGACCACATCGCCCAGCGCCTTCTGGAGCATTCCCGGTGAAACCGCCGCATCGGTGGTGATGAAATTCAGCGTGGTTGCCATATTGGGGTGAATCATTCCGCTGCCCTTTGCCATACCGCCCATTCGGCAAAGCCTTCCGCCTGCCTCAAATTCAATGGCGATTTCCTTCATCACGGTATCAGTGGTCATAATCGCGTTAGCTGCTTTGTGATGATTTTGAGGTGAAAGACCCGCCGCAAGTTCCTCCACATGCTCGGCAATCGGCTCTATGGGAAGTATCTCGCCGATAACGCCTGTCGACGCGACAACCATTTCCTCCGGTTTCACACCTGTCGCCTTCGCTGCGAGAGCGCACATCATTTCGGCTTTTGCAACGCCGTCGGCGTTGCATGTATTGGCGTTTTTGCTGTTGGCAATAAAGCCGCGCGTCTTGCCCCCCATTGTCTCAAGATGAGCTTTCGTGACAAGAAGCGGCGCACCCTTGACCTTGTTGGTGGTGTAAACCGCGGCCGCATTGCAAAGCACGTCGCTCACCACCATTCCCAGATCGTTTTTGTTCTTATCCTTGTTAAGGCCGCAGTTCAGACCGTTGGCCTTAAAGCCCTTCGCCGCGCAGACACCGCCTTCGACCGTCTTAAATTGCTTTTCTTCTATTCCGTTTATCATATTTCTCATTCCTCAAAAATGTATTTTCTGAAATAATTCTCCGCATTGAGCGAGAATAGCTTTCTGACCAGCTCTTCGCTGTAATTGAGCTTCAAAAACGCTTCGTACAGTTCCGCCATAGATTCCACGCCTGTCATTTCGGGTGGAATGTCACAGCCGTCAAAATCGCTTCCCATACACAGGCAGTTTTCGCAGCCGAGTGAAAGCATGTATTCAGCATGCTTCAGAATATCCGTCATGTGCGCGTTTTCATCGTCACTCAAAAACGCGTTGCAGAAATTCAGTCCTATCAAACCTTCACGCGATCTGATGACGTCTATCATGTCATCGGTCAGATTTCGCAGGTTGCCGCAAATGTTCCGGGCATTGGAATGGCTCGCCACAAACGGGGCGTCGCTGATGACGGCAACGTCATAAAATCCGGCGTCAGACAAATGCGAAACGTCTACCGCCATGTGAAGACGGTTCATCTCTTTCACAACTTCCTGACCGAATTCGGTGAGTCCTCTCCCGTGCTCGGCGCGAATTCCGTCGCCAAGCTCGTTTGCTTCATTCCACGTAAGCGTGATCAGCCGGACTCCGTCGTCATAAAGCGACTGCACACGCTCCAGTTTACCTGACAGAGCGGAGCCTCCTTCCACCGAAAGAATCGCGCCGCATGTTCCGCTGCGGTTCAGTTGCGGCGCACTTGTCACAATACTGAATTGACCTTCCAACAAATTCGCCTGACGGTAAATGTAATCTCTCACGGACTCATAATGTTCGACGGCGTGTTCTCCACGGTATTCATCCGGCATGAATATGGCAAACACCTGCCGCCATCGGTCAATATATCTGCCTCTTTCAAGCGAGACGTGCCAGGCGCCATTTTCTAAATCGACGCCGCCAAGCTGAATGGCACATTCAAACGCGGTGTCGCAGTGCAAATCAAATAAATCCATCATAATCCCCCGCAGTTATGGCATTTTGATACCAGTTAAGTTTATCTACGACAAATTGCTCGCTGTCATCCATCACCATCCAGTGTCCTTCCACGTCAATCACGTCAAATCTGGGTTGGAGAGCATATTTATGCTTCTCAAGAAAAGAAAAAGCGGTCTTGAAAAGTTTCTGCTTCTTTCTGTGATTTACCGAAGAATACCCCTTATAATACGAGGCTTTTGTCCTGGTCTTGACCTCGACAAAAACCAGATACCGCTCATTTCTGACAATCAGATCGATCTCGCCATGCTTGGTCTGATAATTGCGCGCTACAAGCTTGAAACCGTTTCTTACATACATTTCCAGAGCGGCAGTTTCACCGGCGCTTCCGGTAGAACCGATATTCAAACCCCTCACCCCTTGTACGCGGGAATCCCGTCTATCTTTTTCAGGAAGCTCTTACGGTGAACAGGTGACGCCCCACACGCCCGCAGCATTTCAATATGAAGCTGAGTGCCGTAGCCCTTGTGTTTGGCAAAATGATACTGCGGATACTGCCTGTCAAGCTCCAGCATAAAGCGATCCCTGCTGACCTTTGCGAGAATCGACGCACAGGCAATACTCATGGAAAGAGCGTCGCCCTTGACTATCGTGCGGCACGGAATCTCGATCTGCGGCGGCTTCCGGTTGCCGTCAATGAGGCAAATGTCAGGCTTGTTCTTAAGCCCTTCCACCGCCCTTGACATGGCAAGGTAGGTAGCCTGAAGTATATTGATTTCGTCAATTGTGGACTCATCCACCGAAGCGATACAGTAATCCGCCGCCTGCGAAATAATCACGTCGAACAGCGCTTCCCGCTTCTTTTCGCTGAGTTTTTTCGAGTCGTTTGCACCCTCTATGATCTGCCCCTTGTGCAGCACGACAGCCGCGGCAAATACCGGACCTGCCAGAGGCCCTCTTCCCGCTTCGTCCACACCGCATACAATTATATTCCCCTCGGCAATCGCTTCGTTTTCATATTTAAGCAAGTCTGTCGGCAGCTTGGTTTCCACTTTTTTCGGCACCTCATTCGCCTCCCGAATAGATTATTTTTCCTTGCCGGTCATGTCCTCCGGAACCTCAAGACTGATTCTGCCAAGCTTCCCGCCGCGGTATTCATCCATAATCATCACAGAGACACGCTCATAATCAATCTCGCCTCCCCGCATAATCATACCTCGCTTTTTGGCAATCAGTTCCATTGCGTCAAGCGGCTGAATTCCTTCCACAGAAATCAGCTTGTACCTTTCGCAGAGTCTTTCGGGATAGTATCTGATCATATAGCCCAGAAAATCAAGACACAGTGTTTCCAGATCAACCACCGCGTCCTTTACCGCACCGGTAAAAGCCAGCTTCCGCCCGACTTCTCTATCATCGAATTTGGGCCAGAGCACGCCGGGCGTGTCGAGCAGCTCTATTCCACCTCCGATGGTGAACCATTGATTTCCGCGGGTAACGCCAGGACGGTCGGCCACCTTTGCCTTGCCGCCCTTTGCCATGCGGTTGATGAAGGACGACTTGCCGACATTCGGAATTCCTACGACCATGAGCTTGATGCTCCTGCCGCCCATTCCTTTGGCTTCCCATTGGGCAATCTTGTCGGCAAGCAGCTTGCGCACCTCGTCTGAGAAATGATAAAGCCCCTTTCCGGTCTTGCAGTCACAGGCAATCGCCCTTGCGCCCTGTCCGGAAAAATAGTCTATCCACCGCGACGTCGCAGCGCCGTCGGCAATATCGGCTTTGTTCAGCAGCACGATTCTCGGACGGTGCGCCGTGATGGAATCAATTTCCGGATTGCGGCTGCTCATCGGAATTCTTGCGTCGATGATTTCAACAACACCGTCCACCAGCTTGATACATTCTTCCATACGGCGGCGGGTTTTGGTCATATGCCCCGGATACCAGTGAATATTCTGTGTGCTCTGAGAGTCAAATTCGCTCATCAGTCCACACCTCCTACCCTTTCAAAGGGGTAAATTCTGAAAACGGCCTTGCCCATGATGTATTTTTCCTCTACCATGCCCAGACCCGGATTGCGGCTGTCAAAGGAATCGTTGCGGTTGTCTCCCATCACGAACACTTTTCCCTTGGGGATGGTCAGCGGATATTCATATGCCTCACCGGCATATTTGATGTCCTGTTCAAGAATGTACGGTTCATTAATCTTAACTCCGTCCACTGTGACAGTGTCATTTTCCGCGTCAACGACTATCGTTTGTCCCTCAACGCCTATCACGCGCTTAATCAGTGGCTCGTTGTCGTGAGAATTCGGCTGTGTGATAACCACAATGTCCCCATTCTGAGGCATATAAAAAAGACTGTTAAGCACGATTCTGTCACCGGATTGAAGCGTTGGCTTCATGGACGGACCTGAAACGCTCACCACCCGGAACAGAAACGTAAACAGTATCACCACAATCGACAATGCAAACGCCACTGCTTCAAGCCATTCGTAAATCTCAATCACGAATCCGCCGGTCTGATTTTCATTGTTTGTTTTGTTTTCACTCATGTTAATCCTCCGTTGCTTTGTTCATATATTTCTATTATTATAATACTTTTTTATGACTATTGGAAGATGATTTATAATATTTTTTCAAAAATTCAAAAATTATTTATTCTTCGACAAAAACAAAAAAGGAAACCGCTGAAAAACAACAGTTTCCCTTTTTTGAAGCTTTTTTGATGTACCGGCAGACAGATTACTTCTTGATGAGCTCTTTGACCTTGGCAGCTTTGCCAACACGGTCACGCAGATAGTAAAGCTTGCTTCTTCTGATCTTACCGTGACGAACAACCTCGATGCGGTCGACAGCGGGTGCATTAACGGGGAAAACTCTCTCGACACCAACGCCGTAGGATACGCGGCGAACGGTGAATGTCTCGGATACGCCGCTGCCTCTGCGAGCGATGACAGTACCCTCGATCATCTGGATTCTTTCCTTCTCACCTTCGCGGATCTTGACGTAGACCTTGACGGTGTCGCCGATCTCAAACTGGAGAGGCTCGGCCTTCATGCTTTCTGCTGCGATCGACTTCAATGCTTCTGTTGCGTTCATAAAAAACCTCCTGATAATTTCAGACATTCATACAACGCATACGGCGTTCAGAGGAATATCCGCTTTGATAAATGCGGCGCTTATATGCTCCGCCAAACCCCAAACGCACGCCGAAGAAGAACGCCGCACGCCGGATAAGCTGTCAACTGTTATTTTCTGTCGACAACTTTGGTATTATATCATATCCATGAAAAAAATGCAATAGTTTTTTTACATTTTTTTACTGCCATTTTTTGTATCATTGCTCCGATTGAGAGGGCTTGCGGTCGGTGGGGGTGCCGCCGCCCTTTTTCCTGTTGTAATTCTGACGGTTTCTGTTGTGCCTGGGCTTGGCATTGCCAGCCTTGCCGCCTTCCTTTGGATGGCCGCCCTTTTCGCCCTGATGATCGTTCACGGCAGAAACTTCACGCTTATCCGCCGCATCATCGCGGCTTTTTTCCTGATGATTCTGCTGCTTGCCGCTGTTGGTTCCCTTGCGGCTGTAATTCCTGCGGTCGGGTTGCCTGCCGTGACGGCGTGAATTGCTCTGCTCGTTCTTTGGCCTGCGCGAAGGTCGGATATCCTCCTCAAACTGATCGGGAGACTCTATCCTGCCCATTGACGAAATGCTTTCTTCAAAATCGGCCTTCGGATACTCGCGATTCGATTGACTGCCGACGTGAGGCGCTTCGGTATGCTCCTCTGCCTTTTGCGGCTGAACAGGAGTATGACCCGCTCTTTGTATGTCGACAAAACGGAATGTTTTCGGCGGAGCCTCGGAACTTCCGTCAAGACGCACCTTGACTCTGCCTGCGATGAGTTCCCTGTCAACCACCACTCCGGGGCCTTCCGGCGTGACAACTGCCGAACCCACCTGCGGCATTGTGCGCATCAGATCCTCATATGCGTCCTGCTCGTGCTTGAGACAGCACATCAGCCTGCCGCATGTGCCTGATATCTTTACGGGATTGAGTGACAAGCCCTGTTCCTTTGCCATCTTAATTGACACAGACTGGAAATCCCCCATAAATTGCTTGCAGCAGAAAGGACGTCCGCAAACGCCAAGGCCGCCAAGCATCTTTGCCTCGTCACGCACTCCGATCTGACGCAGCTCTATCCTCGAACGGAACACACTCGCCAGATCCTTGACCAATTCGCGAAAATCAACCCTGCCTTCGGCGGAAAAATTAAACACAATCTTACTGTTGTCAAAGGTACATTCCACCTCAAGCAGATTCATATCCAAACCGTGTGCCTTTATCTTCTGATTGCAAATTTCAAAAGCCTTTTTGGCCTTTATTTTGTTTTCGTTAAGCCGGTTGAGGTCGGCGGCATTGGCCTTGCGGATAATGGTTTTCAGCTCGCGATTGAATTCTCCGTCCTCCAGCTCGCGGCGGCCCATCACCACTTCGCCGCATTCGGTACCTCTCACCGTCTCGACCACGACATAGCAACCCGGTTCAAGCACCTCGTCATTCGGGCTAAAATAATATATCTTGCCGCCCTCTTTAAATCTTACACCTATTATTTCAGACATTATTTCCTCCGTTGAAGAATGATAGCCAGCTTTGTATTGAAAAGCGGCATACTTATATTTATCTTGAGCATATCGCTCAGTTCGTTTATTTGCTGTATGATCTCTATAATTGATTCGGCGGGCATTTCAATGCCCAATCTTATTATCTCCTGTTCCGGTGATTGAAGTGTATCCTGCGCTCCGACCGACACCATAAGCGCACGGCGCAGCTTTTCACAGAGCATTGAGCATACCATTCCTCCCAGCGCCCTGTCCCTGCCTACGGCCGCACACTTCACTGCGAGCCCGAGCCTGCTGCCCGAACACATCGCTTTTACTATGTCCTGCGCTATGCTGTCCGCCTTGTCCGCCGCCTCGGAGGCAGTCTCGCTTCCAAGCAGACGAAGCGCTTCACCGATGTTTCCTCCGCTCCTGGTACATGCCTCCGACGCTGAATGAGCATCAGATTTGTGAAGCACATTTGCAATAAACTCCGCTCCCTCGGATATTTCAACGGGATTCAGCGTGATGATCCGCCCTCGGGAGCGAATAGTGGTCAGCAGATTCATCGCCGACCGGCATGTCATAATGAAAATCACATGCGACGGTGCTTCCTCGAAAATCTTAAGGAAGGCGTTCTGCGCCGCGGGAAGCATATTGTCGCAGTCCTCCAGCACAAACACACGTTTCTCCGCTTCGTTCGGCGCAATCATCGCGTCCCTTCGCATACCGCGCACCGACTCGATGGATATGGCGTTAATTTTTCCGCTGCCAAGCACATAAATCAGGTCCGGGTGGATATTCGCTCTGATTTTACGGCAATGCTCACATTCACCAAGAAGCGGCTGGCGGCAGCTGCACATGGCGCCTCTCGCAATGACCCCGGCAAATGTGGATTTTCCCAGTCCGTCCGCGCCTTCGATGATAAAAGCATGCGGTATTCTGCCACTTTCGATCATACTTCCCACCGACCCGACAACCTCGTGATTGCCGCAGAATTCACTCGCTATTCTCTGCGCCGTCGGACACAAGTCGGCAGTACTCAGCATTTAATAAAATTCTCCACGTCAAGCACGAATATCGCCGCTCCGCCCACGGTCACTTCGACAGGAACACTCTTGAAAAGGGTAAAGTCAAATTCGGTCTCATCGCCCACCACCTGCTTTCTCTTGTGTGAGAAAGTCTTGATGATATCAATGACGTCATTTACCTTTTCGTCATCGGTCCCGATAAGAAACGTCGTGTTACCGGCCTTCAGAAAGCCGCCTGTGGTGGAAAGCTTGGTGGCAATAAAGCCTTTTGCGGTCAGATTGTTGGCCACTGCCGCGCTGTCATCGTTGTTCACTATTGCAAGCAAGAGTTTCATAATATAATAACCCCTTTATTCATTCGGTTGGATATGCAGTCAAGCACACATAGCTATTCTATCACATTTATCCGCCGAATTCCAGTCTTTAACAGAATGTTTACGCATTTTTCGTCAATTATTTCTCCCGGCATTACCACCGGAACCCCCGGCGGACAAGGACACGCGGCTTCGGCAGCGATTCTTCCGCAGGCCCTTTCCGGCGAAACGGCCGTTACTTTCCTGAACAGCACTTCTCGGGGCAGCATGGCTCTGCCTGGGAGATGTCCACATTCGCAGACAGTGGCATTGACAGCCGGACTTTTCACCGCAAATCCTTCCATCGCCTGCCTGAGACGGTGCAAATCCGATGTACTGTTAAAAGGGGTGAGAATGAACACCACGGCAGCCGCGTCACTGTGTTCACATTCCACTCCACACGCTCTGAAATAATCGGCGGCTTCATCGCCGCTCATTCCCACAGGACATGTCAGCAGTGTCAGACGTACAGGGTCACATTCGCCTTGGGGAAGTCCGAATCCGATTTTCTCCGCAAGCAACTTCAGCTCTGACACAACTCCCGAAAGGGCGGTAAATTCCGCTTTTCCATGCCGTTCCATCCACGCGCGTGCAAGATCGAGCGACGCCATTGTAAGGTACGACGGACTTGTGGAGCCGAAAAGCGACATAGAGGATTTCAGCCGCCCTATTGCCCTTTCGTCATTGCAGTTGAGCCATGCGCCTCCCGTCAGCACAGGCAGCGTCTTATGGGCGGAACAGGCCGAAGCCGACGCTCCGAGTGTGATCGGGTGCCTGCCGAACGCAACAAGATGCGTTCCGTGGGCATTGTCAACAAGCAGCGGCACGCCGTATTCACCGCACACCTTGGATATGCCTCCGATATCAGACATACAACCGTAATAATCCGGCGATGTGACATACACTGCCGCGGCATCGGGATTTTCGGCAAGTACTTTGCGCACGTCCTCGGGGTATATTCTGCCCGGAAGACCCTTTCCGCAGTCATTTCTGTGCATGATCCACACAGGGTCGATTCCCAGAAGCATGGCGGTATTGACCGCGCTTCGGTGAATGTTCCGCGAAAAAATCACCTTGCTGCCTGCCCCGGCAAATGCCGTCAGCATTCCCTGAATCGCCAGCGTGCAGCCTCCCGATGAAACCGCGGTGTATTTTGCGCCGAAAAGCCGCGCGGCACGAATCTCCGACTCCCTGATGATTCCTTCGCATTCAAAAAGAGAATCCGTATCGGGCAGTTCGGTCAGGTCAAGCGCCGGTTCAAGGGGAAGGAATTGGCATTGTCCCTTATGTCCCGGGGTGTGGAATGAGGATTTGTTCTGACCGGCGTACTGTCGGAGAGCGGAGTACAGCGGCGCGTCATTGCGGATTTCGTCCATCTGAGCATCATTCATCGCCGTCGCGCTCCGATTCTGTCCCGGAATCATATTCCGGTTCGTCATTGCCGAATTCATCGGCATGGAACGGCAGTTCAGCTTCGTCCGGAACAGGCGCGTTGACACGGCAAAAACTGCGCAGACCGATGACCAACATTCTGCATTTTCCGTCGCGAGATCGACCTATGTCATAAGCGAAAAACAGGGCGTAAACCGCAAAAGCTGCAATGCAGACCAAAGAAACCGCCGTTCCCATCCCTAGCATGGGCGTCTCAAATTCAAATTTGATATCAGAATGACCGGCACCACATTCCACAGCCATGAATCCTACATTGACTTTTTCTACAGAAACCTCTCTTCCGTTGACATAAGCCTTCCATCCGTCGTGATACGGAACGCTGAAAAACACAAGATTGGCCTTGTCCAGTTCGATTGAAGCGGTAAAACCGCCGCTGTTTGTCTCAAACACGTCGCAGCACGTCTGCGCACGGTCACGGCAATCGGATTGGTAGCCGCTCTCATCAAACGAGGTATTGCTATTTGGCAAAGGCTCTAAAAGATCGCCGTATTTTTCCTCGCATTCGCTGTCGAGCACAATGGCGCGAAGCATAAGATTTCCTCTCTCTCCGCTGGTGAAGCTCTCGTAGAAATCCCTCTCAGAAATAGAATAGTCATAGGTAAAGCCCATCGGAATATAGCAGTCGTTTTGCCAGATATTATAACCGGCTTCATTCTTGAGGAACGTCCATCCGGTCATTTTGGGGTTGGTCGTTGTACTCTGTCCCGACTGATCCTGACTGAATCCGCCTTTGCCCGCATTGTCAAAAAGGTATTTTACGCTCAACAGCGAACGGATGGCATATTTTTCCACTTCGGGACGGCTGCCTACTCCCCTCTGTACGCCCACCGAATCATAAAAGTCTATCACAGACTTGGGTACGATCGAATGAAACGCCTGTATGCACGACGTATCCCAGAACATGCCCATGTTATCCATGTCTTTATAGAAATCCACGCGGTACCGGCTTTCATGCAGATTGTCAAGATGAATCTCTTCCGCACGGCTTAACGCGTAAGGAATCACATATTCACGGCTGTCATACGAAAGCGTCTTGCCCTGCCCTATGAAGATGAACAGCGTACAGATGTAAATTCCCGTTATTCCGGTCATACTGAGGGCATAGACTGTGCGGCGGTCGTTTTGCATGATAAACCGTATGATCAGCGACACCATCATAAGCGAAAGCATTACGATTGCGACGTATATCCAAAATCTGTCCTCATAGGCATAAAGACCGTATTCGGCCTGCGCTCCGTTCTCCGCGTCGGCTTCAGTCCTGAGAAGCAGCCCTATCGGCAGCGCGATTGCCAGCGTAATTCCCAGCGACCATCTGAATGCCCGTTCCCAGTCGAC
>ONYN01000110.1 GCA_900322085.1 uncultured Eubacteriales bacterium
CGGATGCTGGGTACATACCATTACCTGCGTGTTTGAAGAGCTTGAAGCTCTCGGGTTATCCATACCGGTTCTGAATCCTGAGACGAAGAAACGTGGTCGTCCAAAGAAACAACCGTCAGAGCCAAAGCCTATACGTCCAAGAGGACGTCCGAAGAAGAATTCCTGATCTGCTCTCACTGTATAGTACAGCAGATTGGGAAATCTTTAATAAATTTATTTTCTATCACAGTTGTGTACGTTAAATATGGCACACACGACAGTAATAATCTGTTAATCGGTTAAAAAAACAGATTCCGTATCATTTATACTTCCATCAGTTATTGGGATGCGGCATATATTTGTAAAGCAGCGAGGCGGTATTCTGCACCGGCATGGTTTGGAGAATGATGTGTCCGGGACCCTTAACGACTGTATTGAACAGACCTTCGCCTCCGAGCAGGATATTCTTTACACCCTTGACCATAACAACTTCCATCGTGCAGGAAGCGTCCATCGCGGCAAGATAGCCGGTATCCACAATCTTTTTGTCACCTGCGGGAATATCGTACTCCACAGCCGAGCCGTCGATCTCAAGGAACACAATGCCGTTGCCTGAATACTTCTGCATCAGGAAGCCTTCACCGCCAAAGAAGCCCGCACCGAGCTTCTTCTGGAAGAAAATCGACACCTCAATATTGCCGTAGCTGGCGAGAAAAGCGCCTTTCTGAGCCACCACCGGCTTGGCAGGGGTTACCTCGACCGCACGAATCGAGCCGGGGAAGGAAGCGGCAAACGCGATTTCACCCGCTTTGTTGGCGTAGTATTTATTCTGGAATGCGTTTTCTCCGGTGAACATTCTGCCGAGAGCCTTGCCGATGCCGCCCGCCTGGGTTTTCATTTCGATTTCGTCGTCCATCCATGACATTGAACCGCCCTCGCAGGTCATTTCCTCACCCGCGTTCAGGTGGCATATCACAACAGGTAAATTTTCGCCTTTGATTTCGTACTTCATAGAATAAAACTCCTCTTTGTATAAGATATTTATAATGATAGACTATTCTTTTAAAAATCACTTTATGCGGCAGACATATTTCGGCTTTTCCGGCAGATACTTCACATGCATGGGGAACCGACCCTCGGCATTCTGGGTATCGGTATCAATGTGGAAAATCACCGTACCCGTTTCGATGCCGGTTTCATTGACTTTCTTGTTACGAAGGAGTCTGTAAATTACCACGATAACTACAGCCGCTATCGCAACACCGAAAATCATATAAGTAGCCGTATCAAATGTAGCTTTTCTCTCTCATTTGTTTTTCATATCACATTGTTATCAGATTCACGCTCGTCTTACGGCGGGCGTAAATGAAATTCCATACCCTTTCCAGACCACACCATACCATACTCACCCCCTTTGGAGAATGTGGTTATACACTTACAAAAGTCCTTTTTTATTAGTCTACACAACGTTGTCCAATAAATGTCCAGTAAAAATGGTGATTTTATAATTACAATATTGTCATCTTAATTACAATATTGTAATTCACTAGCTTTTACTTTTGTATTAACAGCCAAAATAGAAAATAATTCCCTGCGGATAAGTATCTACCTTCGGCAGCGGTTGAAGCCGTGCGGAAGACCTCTCCTGATATTCATGTTGTTTGAGGGAAGAATCTGCTCAGGTGACCAATTGTATGATATTTAAGCGAAACATTCGCCAGGAAGAATTTTTCAATAGAATCAGCACTTTCCTTAACAGTGAACGAATAAAACCGAAGCAGTGAGCTGTCGCACAGGGATTTATATGTCCCTTGTTTGACAGCTCACCGCTTTTATGTTAAGAATGGTAACATATCATAAACTTCTTCTACAAACATTATTCTTCATATGATTGGTCAGGAAGCTATCCGTCGAGACAATGCTCCCGCAAAAATAATTGTCTTAAGAAAACGGGGGCGCACCGTCATTCAAAACCTTATTCATTTTGCCGGTCATGTTACGCAACACGCAAGGCGGCTACTTCTTTCCATCAGCCGCAGCAACGCTTGAGCTGACTGCTTTCTTGCAAGACAGTTCTGTCTCGCTTGACTTTCATGGATTCAGGAATAAGGATACTTGCCACTATGGTTACCCTTAGTTTATTCAATGGTCAAAATATCCGAAAATTTTGTGATGTTTAGCGTGAAAAATTTATCTAAAAATTGAATAATTTGCATTAATTTTGCTTTATTGTTGACTATTTGTCGAGGGGAGGCAACTCGTGAATATCGTATTCTTCGTAGTAGATTTCAAAAGCAGTCTCCTTATCGCCCGAAAGTTCTATCGGCGCTCCCGCCTGAAACATAGAGGAAAGTGTACCAGACGGAGCTTTGTAAGCCGCGTTGGAAATGACTTTTACCGTCTCATTTCCAGCCCAATCAGAGCGGAGCGTGGATTCCGCGCCGAAGAGCAGCACGCCGGTGGCGATATGATAATCGCTCGACACGATGGCAAGCTGTGTGACCTGGGGATATTTTTCATCGAGAATATCAAAGGTAAATATGGCGTTCTGCGCGGTAGTGACGGACTTGTCCTCTACGATGACGCGATCTTCCGCAATACCTTCTGCGATAAGCCATTCCGCCATTTTGCCCGCCTCCGTAGCGGATTCGTTTTCCGAAGCGGTGCCGCCGCCGGTGCAGACGATCATGGAATGAGGGTATTTTTCTGCGCTGGCTTTCACAACCTAAAGACGCTCGATGAGTTCCTCACGTATGATTCCGTCGGGATTGAGTTGGAATCCCAGTGCCACCATGCACAGTTCGTCTGTATCCGGCAGACCGTCCGGAAGTACGTCATAATGCAGGGAAAGGTCACCGTTCACTGATTTCCACAACGCAATAATGCTTCTCCATTTTTCACCGGTCACAGGGGCAATTCCATCAAGTTCGGTGAGAAGTGACTCGATGTTCTTATTTGCATCGTTGCCGTAAGTGCCGTAATACACAGCAAGTTCCTCAATTATGTCCCTGATCGTGCGGGTATTGCTCTTAGAAACAATATTTTTATCTTTGCCGCATGACACGCATACCAGTGCCATATAAAGCGCAAGAATGATTGTCGTCAAGCGAAATGTTTTTTCTTCATAATGATTTAGCTCATTTATTTATCTTCTTTTTCAATGTAAGAATGTTCTGTCCGTCCCTGTATTCATAGGATACGTCGTCCATCGTTTTCTTGGTCAGGAAAATTCCAAGCCCGCCGATTTCCCGTTCTTCCGCCGGAAGCGTAACGTCGGGTTCTTTTCTTTTCAAAGGGTCATACGGTACACCCTTATCAATGAAGGTC
>ONYN01000136.1 GCA_900322085.1 uncultured Eubacteriales bacterium
CTATGCCGACGCGCTGTCGATCAGCGGAAATCCCGGCGCAAAAAGCACACGGATATTCGGCACACATATACTGCTTCGAGGAGTGGACCCCACCGTAATTAAATCCGTCCTTGATGCAATCATGGGAACTGATGCTTGTGAGCGGTCTTATGAGCTTGTGGAATTCCGGATTTACGACGGCGCTGTGATGGCGGTGGACATTGCGGAGTTTTTGAATGTCACAAGCAGCCTTCCGGGTGTGGGGGAGTTCAGCGCAATGATGGGTGGATTTGTTCCGCATTGGCATATACGTGAGTGCGCAAGGGTATTCGCGTCGTTCAGCGAAATGGCATATCGCAGGGCCAAGGGAGCCATATGCGGCCTTGAAGGCGGCAGGCTGATTGTCAGTGACGAATGTGACTGCGCCGAAGCTCTCTGCGAGATTTTTACCCAAAAAACAGGATGCAGATAATCTTCTGTCAAATATAGCCCTCTGCACAATCCGGGAAAAACGAATGTGGAGGGGGCTATTTGCGTTTGTATTGATTAAGAGCCTGTTGACGTATTTCTTCGCACACGTCGAGATACGTCAGCAGGCTCTAAGATATTTTACTTGGTTTTGCTCCATGCCTTCATGCGCAGCGATTTGTCAAGAATTACCTTGCGCATGCGGATTGACTTTGGCGTCACTTCCACCAGCTCATCGTCAGCGATGAATTCGAGGCACTGTTCGAGACTGAGCACAGTGTGGGGTACAAGGCGAAGGGCTTCGTCCGAACCGGCGGCACGTGTATTGGTGACGTGCTTTTTTTTGCATACATTCACCACAATGTCCTCGGATTTCGGAGAAGCGCCGACAATCATTCCCTCGTAAACAGGCACGTTGGGACCGATAAACATTCTGCCTCTTTCCTGCGAATTCCACAGTCCATATGCGGTGGCTTCACCTGTCTCGTGTGCGATAAGGCTTCCTTGTTGCCGCACGACGATGTCTCCCTTGTACGGCTCATAGCCATCGAATACATGATTCATAATACCGTTTCCGTTGGTGTCGGTGAGAAATTCCGAGCGATAGCCCATCAGACCTCTGGCGGGAATTTTGAATTCAAGGTGAGTCATGCCGCTTTCCCTTGTGTCCATGTTGAGCATTTCAG
Organism: uncultured Eubacteriales bacterium; assembly: GCA_900322085.1. GTDB lineage: Bacteria > Bacillota > Clostridia > Oscillospirales > Acutalibacteraceae > RUG762. The sequence continues at coordinate 1,134 of ONYN01000136.1, forward strand.
CTTTGCGTGTGCCGAGCTTTTCCATGACCGCGCCGACATAATCCTGGGGAACCTCTATCATAAGCAGCTCGATAGGCTCACATTTCTGTCCTTTGATTTCCTTGTAGATGACCTGTGGACGCGATACCTGAAATTCGAAATTCTGGCGGCGCATGGTTTCAATCAGGATGGAAAGATGCAGCTCGCCGCGCCCCGATACCTTGAAGCAGTCAGTGGTATCGGTTTCCTCAACGCGCATAGCGACGTTTGTTTCGACCTCTTTAAACAGACGGTCGCGGATGTTGCGGCTGGTAACATATTTTCCTTCTCGTCCGGCAAACGGGGAATTATTGACCATAAACATCATTGATACGGTAGGTTCGTCTATTTTGATGAAGGGCAGAGGTTCGACACATTCCGGGTCGCAAGCGGTTTCACCAATATTCAGATCCGCAAGGCCGGATACGGAGATAATGTCGCCCACCGAAGCACTTTCTGCCTCCACTCTGGACAAGCCCTCGAACTGATAGAGCTTGCCGATTCTGACATTCTGAGTAGTACCGTCACTGTGGCAGAGTACAAGCGGCTGTCCGGTCTTTATACTGCCTCTTTCCACGCGGCCGATGCCGATTCTGCCTACATAATCATCGTAGTCGATGTTTGAAAAAAGCACCTGAGCGGGGGCGTCCGCGTCGCCTGTCGGAGCAGGAATCTCGCTGAGAATGGTCTCAAAAAGAGCCTTCATGTCGGTACCCATACTGTCCGGGTCGAGGGAGGAATATCCGTCTCTGCCCGAAGCGTAAACTACCGGGAAATCAAGCTGATCCTCGTTTGCGCCAAGGTCGATAAAAAGATCGAGTATCTCGTCGATGACTTCGGCGGGACGCGCACCGGGACGGTCGATTTTGTTGATAACGACAATCGGCTTCTTGCCAAGACCGAGGGCCTTCTTGAGGACGAACCGTGTCTGTGGCATACAGCCTTCAAAAGCATCCACCAGCAGCAGAATTCCGTCCACCATCATCAGAATTCGTTCCACTTCGCCGCCGAAATCGGCGTGGCCGGGAGTGTCGATAATGTTGATTTTGACGCCCTTGTATTCCACCGCGGTCTGTTTGGAAAGAATGGTGATGCCTCTTTCTCTTTCAAGGTCGTTGGAATCCATTACACGTTCCGCCACAGCCTCATTTTCGCGGAAAATGCCGCTTTGTCTGAGAAGCTGATCGACGAGTGTGGTTTTTCCGTGATCGACGTGAGCAACAATTGCAATATTTCTGAGTCTTTCCTGTGATGATACGCTCATGAATCAATACCTCTTTTTTACTTCCGGTTTTGGAATCAGGATATAATAAATTATAAATATTATAGCATATTATTCCCGCGTTTTGAACCTGATTGAAGAAAAAACGGCAGCGGAGGGTGAAGAAATGCAGGGGCATATCTTAAAATTTTTTGTAAATTTTTTATGTTTTTTGAATATTCGGAATAAAATCTGTATCCGTGTGTGTATGTTGAATGGCAATGTTCTGAAAGCTTGTCTGATTTTTTTATAAATCATTAAATGTGTGGGCAAATTACTAGTGATAATTAAAAAAAATATGAAAAAATTATAAAAATTTGCGTTTTTTCAAAAAAAAATAGTGACTATTTAAAAATACTGTGTTATAATACACAAGTAAATGTGATGATTATATTTCATCGAAGGTAAATATTCTGTCGTCTTTTCGCTCATTCGGCACAGTTTGCCTGTCGATGAATTATAATCACGTCACATTAAACCATATCATTGCTGTATTTGTGAGAGGAGTCTTTGGACATTGTACGAGGAAACCGTGCATATTGACAGATTGGATCACGCAGTGAGCCTTTTCGGAAGCTATGACGAGAATGTCAGACTGCTTGAGAGAACATTCCGTATCAGCATTGTAACCCGCAGCTCCGAGATAAAAATTTCGGGCGATGAGGGCAATGTCAAAAAAGCAGTGCGTGCGATCAATTCCATGCTTGCGCTTTTGAAGCGCGGTGATACTCTCAGTGACCAGTCAGTCAGATATTGTATTTCGCTTGTCGAGGATAACATTGAAGGACAGTGGGAAAGCATGTCCGATGAATGTATATGCATTACCTCAAAGGGCAAGCCAATTAAGCCAAAGACCATCGGACAAAGCAATTATGCGCAGGCTATAGCGGGACATTCCATCACCTTTGGCATCGGACCGGCCGGCACCGGAAAGACCTATCTGGCGGTTGCCATGGCGGTCGCGGCATTCAGACGGGGAGAGGTCGACAGGATCATCCTGACCAGACCCGCAGTGGAAGCCGGCGAAAAGCTGGGATTCCTGCCGGGGGACCTGCAATCCAAGATTGACCCGTATCTCAGACCGCTGTATGACGCACTTTATGATATGCTTGGTTCGGAAAATTACCAGAGGCATCTTGAAAGAGGTACCATCGAAGTGGCTCCGCTGGCATACATGAGAGGGCGCACGCTTGATGACAGCTTCATCATTCTGGACGAAGCGCAGAATACGTCGCGCGAGCAGATGAAGATGTTCCTGACCCGTCTGGGGTTCCGCTCCAAGATGGTCATCAATGGCGACGTTACCCAGATCGACCTGCCTGACGGCAAGAAGTCGGGGCTTTCACAGGTTATCCGTATTCTAAATCATATAGATGATATAGCGATAGTCAAATTTGACGGACGCGACGTAGTCAGGCATAAGCTGGTTCAGGATATTATTAAGGCGTACGAAAAAAGCGAAAAAAATGAGAAAAACGAGAAAAAAGTTAACCGAAATACCGGAAGTTAGGAGGCAATATATACAATGGACAGAACAAAGGTAATCATTGAGGATCGCCAGAAGGCGGTCAGAATCCCGACGGGCATACGCCTGCTCATCAGAAGATGTTGCAATGCCGTGCTTCAGATGGAAAAGATTTCCGGCTCATGCGAAGTCTGCGTTTCTTTTGTCGATGTGGACGAGATTCAGCAGCTCAACGCAAGATTCCGCAATCATGACACACCCACCGATGTGCTTTCGTTCCCGCTTGGTATAGACGGCAATTATGACGTCAATCCCGCGACCAACGCAAAGCAGCTCGGCGACATAGTGCTGTGCGTACCGATTGCAGTTGAGCAGGCAAAAAAATACGGTCATTCATTCCAGCGTGAGATAGGCTATCTCACGGCACATTCGATGCTGCATCTTCTTGGCTACGACCATGAGCAGGGTGGTATTGAAGCGGTGCGTATGAGGGAAAAGGAAGAGGCGGTCATGTCATCGCTCGGACTTCCCCGTGACGCCAGCTATGTGACCAATAATGAGGATTTTCCGAGCTGACGTCGGTATTATGACAGGCTCTTATTATCAATAAAAGAACAAAAGAATTGCTTCCGATGGCTGCCATGTCTGTCGGGAGCTTTTTTTGCATTGATTGCAGATATGAGGAAATAATACTATCGGCTGCTCTGTCTGTTCTTTGTTAAAGAGTTAACAAAAATTTGTAATTACCTCTTGACAAACGCATATAGAGCATGTATAATCAAATAAACTGTATTAAATGATACACTTTTTTTGAAAGCTGGTATAGGAGGGAAAGCTGTTGAACAGTGGTAAAATGAGCGTTGAGGATTATGCTGCCGCCGCAGGATGCCAGTTGTTCAAAGGCTGCGCCGACGACGAGATAAAGAGTTTTTTTGACAGATCGGGTGTGAATGTCATTTCTTTCGCGGGGGGGGACACCGTTTCTCCTGAGATGAGGGCGAATGGCTGGGCCATAGTGATTTCCGGCTCGGTCAGGATTTTTTCCGGCAGCGAGAGCGGAGGTACGATGCTGCTCAACGTGGTGGGAAGCGGACAGCCGTTTGACATTTCATCGCTTGCGGGCTGTGCGGGGAGTCCGGTTATGTCGGAGGTGCGCGCAGCGGGAAAATGCAGAGTTGCCTTTATCGGGGCGATGGATACTATGCTGCTCATGTCGGAGTTTCCAAAGGTTGCCGCCAACTGCATGGCGTTCTTCTGTGGGAGAATCGCTTTCCTCAACCGAAAGATTCACACTCTTTCCCGGGCTACCGCCGAGCAGAAGCTGGCGGACTTTCTCCTGAGCGAATTTGGAGTGGAAGGGGAAAAGGCCACCGTCAGGATAAAGAGCTGTGTGGAACTTGCCGTGAGGCTGAATCTGTCCAGAGCGTCGCTTTACCGGGCGCTTGGTACGCTGGAGCAGTCCGGAATGATTTTGCGCAGCGGAAAGCTCATCGAACTGATGGATGTTCCGGCGCTTCAAAACGTCTGATGTGTTTTTTTAAGCTTGCTGCGGGTCGTGATTTACGGCTCTCACAATATATTATTTTTTAGGAAGGAATTGTCACAATGAAAACAATTTCAAGAATCTCAGCGATTTTTATGTCGCTGGCAATGGTAGTATCGCTTGCCGCATGCGGCACAGAGAAACCGGCTGCGAATGACGAAGCTTCTTCGGCACAGGAGATCAATACCGTATCCACCGAAGTCAAGGTCGGCGCGCTTTTTGGTCCCACCGGCGTTTCCATGGCAAAGCTTGCCATGGAAAAGGCAACGATTGCGGACGCGTATTCCGACGGCACCAATGAGTATGTCAACACATATGCGGCCGATTATGTCGATGAACCCACCCAGATGGTGGCAAAGCTCTCTTCGGGCGAGGTGGATATTGCATGTGTTCCCACAAATCTTGCCGCAAAGCTCTATAAGGTGACGAACGGCAACATCAAGGTGGCGGCTGTCAGCACACTCGGCGTTCTGTATATGATCGACACCTCTGGAGAAGTCAAGTCGGTTGCCGATCTGAAAGGCAAGACAATTTACGCTCCTTCATCCGTGCAGGGGTCCAATCCTGAGTATATTCTCAACTATGTCATAGCCAAAAACGGCCTTGACGATACAAAGGTAAGCTATGAATTTACTGTTGACGAGCTTACCGCAAAGATCGTCAGCGGCGACGTGCAGACCATCATGGTACCCGAGCCGAAGGCAACGGCCATCAAGGGTCAGCTCAAGAAGGCTGAGAAGGAATTCTCAGTGACCGACATTCAGGCCGAATGGAATAAGGTGTGCGACACCCGGATTGCCCAGGGCGTTGTTGTTGTGCGCGCTGACTGGCTCAAGGACAACGAAGGCTCATTCAAGACCTTCCTCAATGACTTCGCGGCTTCCTCTGACGCAGCGCTCAATGACCTGGACAACACTGTTGCGGCCGTGGTGGAGCTTGGTGTGATTCCCAACGATGCGCTCGCAAAGCAGGCTATACCCAACTGCAACATCGTATGCGTCACAGGTGATGAGATGAAGTCCTCCGTCTCAGGCTTCATCAATGTGCTGCTCGAAGCGGATCCTCAGTCCGTGGGCGGCGCTGCTCCCGACGACGGATTCTACTATGTCGGCTGAAAAAAAAGCTAAAATAAAAAAAATCACGATCAAGGCGGCTGTCGCGGCACTCTGGCTGGTGCTGTGGCAGCTTGTCTGCATTATCGTGGATATGGAGCTGCTGGTGGTTTCCCCTCTGACTGTGCTGCGCAGGCTGACCGAACTTGCGCAGACGGGGGATTTCTGGCTTTGCTCGCTTGGTTCTCTCGGCAGGATTACTGAGGGATTTCTGTTGGGAAGCGCGACTGGTGCAGTGCTGGCAATGCTGTGTCATAAATTTTCATTTGCCAGGGAATTCTTTTCCCCGGCTGTTACCTTGATCAAGTCCACTCCGGTGGCGTCGTTTATCATTTTAGCGCTTGTCTGGCTGACGGGGCAGAGGGTGCCTGTGTTTATCTCCTTTCTGATGGTGCTGCCGGTAGTGTATGGCAACGTATTTCAGGGCATAAGCGAGGTTGACACGAAGCTGCTCGAAATGGCAAAGGTGTACGGCATGAACCGCCAAAAAAGAGTGACAAAAATATACATTCCGTCGGTGCTACCCTATCTGATGGCGGCATGCCGCACCGCGCTGGGGCTTTCGTGGAAGGCAGGGGTCGCCGCCGAGGTCATCGGAGTGACAAGGGATTCCATAGGACGGCAGTTGTATTATTCAAAGATATATCTTGAAACCGCAGATCTTTTCGCGTGGACTGCCGTGGTAATTATAATGAGCATTACGCTGGAGAAGACATTCATACTGGCAGTTGAAACCGTCGGAAAAAAATTCCATCTGGTCAGGAGGGAGAGCAATGCCGCTGGCGTTAAATAACATCTGCAAATCTTTCGGAGAGAAGCCGGTGCTGTCGGATTTCTCAATGAGGGCAGAAGAAGGGGAGAGGGTCTGTATTCTCGGTCCGTCCGGTGGAGGCAAGACTACGCTGCTGAATATTATCGCAGGTCTGATCTCTCCCGACAGCGGTGAAGCTGAGCTGCCCGAAGGCAGAATATCGTATGTGTTTCAGGAATACCGCCTGCTTCCCTGGCTTACCGCCGAGGAAAACATAACTGCCGCCTCGGGCTGTGACAGATTGCTTGCCCGTGAGTTGCTTGCCGCAATGGAACTTGGCGGTGAGGAAAGGAATTATCCCGACAGTTTTTCCGGCGGAATGAAGCAGCGTCTGAATATTGCCAGGGCGCTTGCATTTGATTCGGCGGTCATTCTGATGGACGAGCCATTCAAAGGTCTTGACCCGGAGCTGAGGGAGAGAATTATTGAACAGGTGGATGAATATTGTCGGAGCCGCACTGTCATTCTTGTGACACATGACCGATTGGAATGTGAAATGATGAGATGCACCAGGATATATGAACTTTAATGGAATGATAATACTTTAATCGGCTAATACATCAACTCACAAAATTCTACAAAATATGACAAAATACCCTTGGTTATCGTTTTTTAATAACTATTTATCGCTCTGCGGTGATTATTTTTTGAATTTTTTGATAAAATTGCAAAAAACAAAAAAAATATATTGAAATTCGATAAATAGTGTGATATACTATGAATAAGCAAAAAGAAGCTCAGAGTGCAAGTGAATGATGCACGTTATTGTCACATGATTTCTTGATTGCTTGGATTAAATTGTGATTTTAAGGGGGTAGTTTGTCATGGTTAATGTGCGTGAGAATTATGTAGGCAATCTTTATTTTGATGACACACGAATCAAGACAAAGCCTGTTTACACTTTTCTCAAAAGGACATTTGATATCTGCGTTTCGGCAGCGGCTCTTGCGGTTATGCTTCCGTTCTTTGCCCTGGTAGCCATAATGATCAAGCTTGATTCCGAAGGCTCGGTTATCTTCAGCCAGAATCGTGTCGGCAAAAACGGCAACCTTTTCAAAGTTTATAAATTCCGTACCATGAAAGTCAATGCTCCTCACGAAATGGCTACATCCGATCTTTCCGATCCTTACGCACATATTACACGCATCGGACGTTTCCTCAGAAAAACCAGCATTGACGAGCTTCCCCAGCTTTTCAACGTGCTTAAAGGCGATATGAGTCTTGTCGGACCCCGTCCGCTTATCATGGGAGAATCGGACGTTCACAAGCTCCGTATGCGCGAGGGTGTCTACGATGTTCGCCCCGGCGTTACGGGATGGGCTCAGGTCAATGGTCGTGACTGCGTTCCGGCTGAGGAGAAGGTGTATTTTGACAAGGAATACGTTATCAGACGTTCGATAGCATTTGACATGCTTATTTTTGCCAAGACGGTTTCGGTGGTAATAGGCGGTCAAGGTTATGTCGAGGGACGCAGAAACTGATTAAAAAACTTATCAATGATAAACGGCTGTCGGGTTTACATCCGGCAGCCGTTTTTTATGTTATTATTCAATGCTCCGTTCGGCGTGGGCATTGAGACTCATGTCGGCGGTATTTCCGCACAGTAATTCATAATATCCCTGCGCCCCGATCATGGCCGCGTTGTCGCCGCACAGTGAAAGCTCGGGATAATACAGTTCAAGTCCGTTGGACTCACAAATTTCACTCATCCGTCTGCGAAGCAGGGAATTGGCCGATACTCCGCCGGCAAGCACCAGCCTTTTGTGACCCGTATCGCGTGCGGCAAGCATAAATCTGTCGGTGAGAATATTGACTACAGATTGTCTTACCGAAGCGGCCATATCTTCGCGCGGAATTTCGATCCCCTTTTGCTGCATGTTGTGAATGGTGTTGATGACGGCGGTTTTCAACCCGGAAAAGCTGAAATCATAGGGCGATCCACTGACTTTCGGCACAGGAAATGTGAATGCATCCGGGTTGCCGTTTTCGGCAAGCTTGTCCATATGCACGCCGCCGGGGTAGGGAAGACCCATTGTCCGGGCGGTTTTGTCGAATGCCTCTCCGGCAGCGTCGTCACGGGTGCGACCGATGATTTTCATGTCGGTATAATCCTTCACTTCGACGATGTGGCTGTGCCCTCCGGACACAACAAGGCAGAGAAACGGCGGTTCCAGCTCCGGGTGAGAAATGTAATTGGCGGCGATATGTCCGCGAAGGTGATGCACCGGAACCAGCGGTTTGCCGGAGGTCATGGCAAGCCCCTTGGCGAAATTCACTCCCACCAGCAGCGAACCGATCAGTCCGGGATAGGCGGTAACGGCAATCGCGTCCACGTCCTGTATATTGAGTCCCGCCCTGTCCAGAGCCTCCTGAGCAACGCCGGAAATCGCCTCGCAGTGCATTCGTCCGGCAATCTCCGGCACGACTCCGCCGAATTCCACATGGCGGAATACCTGGGACGCTACCACAGAGGACAGCACTTTTCTGCCGTCGGATACGACCGCTGCAGCGGTATCGTCGCAGGAGGATTCTATAGCAAAAATTGTCATTGGTATGTTTCCTTCGTTAGATATAGTGTATAAATTTCAGCGTTTTCTCTTGGCTGACTGTAAAAATCCGGCCGTGTCCCGAGATGTTCAAAGCCGAATTTTTCATATAACGCTTTTGCTGCGGTGTTGGAAGTGCGCACCTCCAGCGAAATCTCTTCCATGCCTGCTTCACGGGCAAGCGCGATGTGCGCTTCGATGAGCCGGGACGCGACACCGCGACGGCGGAATGCCTGCGATACGGCGACATTGCAGACATAGGCGCAGTCACCAAGGTGATGCACTCCCATATAGCCCGCGACGGTACCGCGGCTGATGGCGACGAGAAATACGGCGGACGGCACGTTCAGTTCTTCCGCAAGTGCTTTTTCGCTCCACGGCGTGGAGAAACATTCCGCCTCGATACGGGCAATCTGCGGGATATGCGCTGCCTTCATCGGGATGATGACTATTTCCTCATCCGAGCTGTTCAGTCCGGCCAGGAGCATTTCCACCGCCTTGGCAATCTGTTCCCTGCACTCGCGGTATTCCATCTCGTCTCCCCCATAGGGGTCGGAGATTTCCTCGTCGGGAAGGGCGATTTTGTTCTCCGGAATCCCGAATTGTCTGAGAATCCGCGCGTGCGAGTGGGTCATGACCGCGAACAAATCGGTATTCGCTGCTATTTCTGGATTGAGCCGCTGACTGCGGTGCGATGAGATATCAATTCCAATCTCGCGGCATACGTCGATGGAATGCTGGCTGGCCGGTGCGCCGTTGTAGGTGGAAAGTCCGGCGCTGGAAACCGTTATGCCGCTGTCGGGATATTTTTCTTCAATGACCTTGCGGGCAATCCCCTCCGCCATCGGAGAGCGGCAGGTGTTGCCGGTGCAGATGAAAGTGATGTGCATTTGTGATAAAGACTCCTTTGAATGGAATGTGTCGGTTAAGCCGTTATCCCTTGGCCAGATACCAGTTTTCGCCGGTGTGAGCGTCAACTGTCAGCGGCACCGAAAGGCTTGCCGCCTTTTCCATCTCTTCCTTGAGAAGCGCCTCCGCTCTTTCCGCTTCATCCACCGGACATTCCAGAATGAGTTCGTCGTGAATCTGCAAAATAAGACGGGACTTCATATTTTCCTTGGCCAGTCGGTTGTGAACGGCAATCATGGCAATCTTGATAATGTCGGCGGCGGTTCCCTGAATCGGCATGTTGCGGGCGACGCGTTCTCCGAACGAGCGTGTCTGGAAATTGGAAGCGGTAAGTTCGGGAAGATAGCGCCGTCTGCCGTAGAGCGTTTCGGCGTAGCCCATGGCCTTTGCCTGTTCGACGACCTTCTTCATGTAGTCGGCAATGGCGGAGTACTTGCGCATGTAGCTGTTGATATAAGCCGAAGCCTCCGCGTTGCTCACTCCGATGTCCTTGGCCAGGGAAAACGCGGAAATTCCGTAGACTATGCCGAAATTGACCGCCTTGGCGTTGCTTCTCATCTGGGGCGTGACATCTTCCAGCGGGATTCCGAATACCTGGGAGGCGGTGACGGCATGAATATCGGTGCCGTTCCTGAACGCGTCAGTCATAGTCTGGTCCCCCGCGATGTGGGCAAGCACTCTGAGTTCAATCTGGCTGTAGTCCGCGTCGACAAGCGTCATTCCTTCGCCCGCACGGAAGAATTTGCGCAGTTCGCTGCCAAGCTCGGTGCGCACGGGAATATTCTGAAGATTCGGTTCGACTGAGCTGATTCTGCCGGTGCGTGTTTCGGTCTGGCGGAACCTTGTGTGAATTCGTCCGTCTGGGGCGATTGCCTTTTTTAGCCCCTGACAGTAGGTGGATGTGAGTTTTGAAAGTGTGCGGAATTCCAGTATCAAAGCGACAATTTCATAATCGGCACTGAGTCGTTCGAGAACCTCGGCGTTTGTGGAATAGCCTGTTTTGGTCTTTTTGCCGCCGGGGAGCTTCATTTTTTCAAACAGAATCGCGCCGATCTGCTTGGGGGAGTTAATGTTGAATTCCTCGCCGGCCAGCTCATAGATTTTCGTTGTAATTTCGTCAATGCGGATCGACAGCCGTTTTTCAAAAACGTCAAGGGCCTTCGCGTCGGCGGAGAATCCGGCGCTTTCCATGTCGGCAAGCACGTAAGCAAGAGGCGTTTCGATTTCGGTCAGCAGCTTCAGTTGCCCGTTTCGTTCGGTTTCCGCCATAATTTTTGCACACATTGCGGGGATACGCAGGCAGAGCAAAGCGTCGCGCAGCTCAGAAGGTACGTTGTCAGGCAGAGCGGAAGCGTACTGCGCCGCCAGCTTTTCTATGTCTTCGCAGTCGGAGGAGGGATTGAGGACATAGGCGGCAAGCATCACGTCACAAATGACATTTCCAGGAATGATTCCGAGAGGTTCAAGGGTGTGAACGACCGATTTTATGTCATAGGTGTATTTTTTTATACTGTCGTCCGCGAGAATTCCGCGGCAGAATTTTTCGGTAAATTCTTCCGTGATGACGGTTACATTGCCGTTCTTTGCCACATATGCCTGCCTTAAATCGCCGGTCAGCATGAAGTAAATTTCGCCGTCGGATTTGACGTCGGATATAAGCGCGTCAATATCCTTGCAAAATATCACGTCAGTTGACGCTGAATGGGGTTCGTTTTCTTCGTGATCTGATCCGGAATCAGCGCTTCCGCTCTCCTTCAGCCACTCTTTTTTCATTTTTTCGAGCTGACGGAACAACTCAAGCCGAAGCATTATCTCCGTGACTTTCTCAGCGTCCGGAGGCGCGGGAATGTATTCTTTCAGGTCGGTGGGGACAGGCGCTTCGGTACTGACTGTACCAAGCCAGCGGCTCAAATAGGCGCTCTCCTTGCCTTCGATGAGCTTTTTGCGTATGCCGGGCTTGACGTCAATTTCGTCGATGTGAGTGTAGATGTAATCCAGACTTCCGAAGCGGCTGACCAGATCGAGCGCACCTTTTTCTCCAATGCCGGGAACGCCTGGAATATTGTCGCTCGTGTCGCCCTGAATCGCCTTGACTTCGATGAGCTGAACCGGCTTTACGCCGTAGGTTTCCATGATTTTTTCCTCATCATAGATGACCGCTTCCGCTTTGCCCTGTTTTGTGGTGAGCATGCGGACGGCGACCCCGTCACCCACCAGCTGAAGCGTGTCGCGATCGCCTGTGGCAATGACGCAGGTGTCGTCGGGGTTCTTCCGGCAGGCGTGAGCCAGCGTGCCGAGAATGTCGTCGGCTTCCCAGCCCTCCGCCGAGAGCAGCTTGATTCCCATGGCGGTGAGCAGGTCTTTGAGCGGCTGGAGCTGCATGGCAAGCTCGGGCGGCATGCCTTTCCGCTTGCCCTTGTAATCGCTGTATTTCAGGTGCCGGAAGGTTGGGGCCTTCATGTCAAACGCCACGGCAATGCAGTCGGGCTGTGTGTCGGCGTAAATTTTGTGAAACATGGTGAGAAATCCATAAATTGCGTTGGTGAAAAAGCCGTCCTTGGTGGTCAGCGGACGAACGCCGTAATAAGCGCGGTTTATGATACTGTTGCCGTCAAGCACCAGAAGTTTCATACACATCATCTCCGATATCAATCTTTACATATAATCTATATTATATACCATGCTGCGGAAAAAGAAAAGGGATTTGAAAAAAATAATATATCAAAGCGTCCGGCGTGCCATATGGCAATTGACATTTGTAAGCGGACGGGATATAATGCATATTGAAATAATAAAAAAATAACGGGGTGACGGTATGCCGCTTAAGATCATTCGCAACGACATTACCAAAATAGCCTGCGATGCCGTGGTAAATGCCGCCAATGAAATGCTCGCGGGCGGCGGCGGAGTTGACGGAGCCATACACAAGGCAGCAGGATCGGAGCTTGATAAGGCGTGTAAAAAACTCGGCGGCTGTCAAGTCGGACACGCAAAAGTGACAAAAGGATACAACATGCCATGCCAATACATTATTCACACAGTGGGTCCGGTCTGGCAGAACGGCAGGAACGGGGAGCCGGAGCAGCTTGCCTCCTGCTACCGGGAGTGCCTGCGTCTGGCAAAGGAATACAAATGTGAAACGATGGCATTTCCCCTGATTTCGACCGGAGCGTTCGGTTATCCGAGGGAGGAAGCGCTGCGTATTGCGGTCAGGGAGATAACCGATTTCCTTCTTCAAAACGAGATGACGGTTTACATTGTCGTGTATGACAAGTATTGCTTCCTGGTGAGCAAAAAACTGATAAGCGACGTTGAGGAATATATTGATGACAATTATATTGAAGATCATTTCATGGCCAGAGGCTCCAGGGGATTCAGCAGGTCTGTTCGGGCAAACAGCCGCGGCGGATTTGCTGCTGGAAAAGCTGTTTCCGAACATCACACGAACTGCGTGGAATACGAGAAGCAGACACTTGACCAAATGCTGGATAGGCTTGACGAGAGCTTTTCGCAGATGCTGCTCCGCAAGATTGACGAAAGCGGCATGACAGACGCGCAGTGCTACAAAAAGGCTAATATTGACCGCAAGCTGTTTTCAAAAATCCGGAGCAACCCAAATTACAAGCCCAGCAAGCCGACGGTTCTGGCATTTGCCATAGCGCTTGAACTGACGCTTGACGAAACCAATGAAATGCTGATGAAGGCGGGATTTGCCCTGTCGCACAGCAATAAGTTTGATGTGATAGTGGAATATTTTATCAAAAACGGGCGTTACGATATTTTTGAAATCAATGAGGTGCTGTTTTCCTTCGATCAGATGATGCTGGGAGCATAAATCATCTGGCCAGATAAAATTTGTCGCATGACAGGCGACCAAACGAAATTCCTCCGGGTGTATCATATTGGTGCAAAGGTCAAGGGAGAGGTCATTACAGCCATTCCGGAAAGGCGCACAATATTTACCACACGGAGGTTTTGATTTATGAAAAACAACATGACGGAGCTTGTATTTATTCTGGACAGAAGCGGTTCCATGTCCGGTCTTGAGAGTGACACCATCGGCGGATTTAATTCCCTTATTGAAAAGCAGCGCAGGCAGGAAGGGGAATGTTATGTTTCGGTGGTACTCTTTGACAATGAAAGCGAAGTGCTTTATGATCGAGTGAAGCTGAGTGAGGTCAGAGAGATGACCGCAGAGGATTACACCGTAAGAGGCTGTACCGCTCTTATTGACGCGATAGGCGGAGCCATTCATCACATAGGCAACATTCATAAATACGCACGCAAAGAGGACGTGCCGGAGCATACAATGTTTGTGATAACAACCGACGGCATGGAAAACGCAAGCTATCGTTATTCCAGCGACCGAGTCAAAAAAATGGTCGAACGTCAGAAGGAAAAATACGGCTGGGAATTCCTGTTCATCGGAGCCAACATTGATTCGGTGGAAACAGCAGGACGTTTCGGAATAGGCGCGGACCGGGCGGTCAATTATCACGCGGACAGCAAGGGAACGTCTGTATTGTTTGAAGCGGTAAGCCGTTCCATCGGTTCAATGAGATCCGGCGCCGCACTGGACGAGAGCTGGTGCGGCAGCATAAATGAGGATTTCAGAAGCAGACAGCCCGAAAAGCACAGAAAAAAGTAATTTTCCATTCCCGCAACAAGGCGTTTATATCACCACCAAATCAAAAAGACGATCGCTGCATCCCAAAAATGCCGGTCGTCTTTTTGCATTTCTTTAGATTTCGATAGCCAAATGAATTACATCGCCATTTCCAAAGCGTCCGCAAGGCGGAACGCCGCTGACACGTCGCCGTGAATCGTCAGTCTGCCGGAGGAATACGCAGCGGTGGGAGTCGTATTTCTATTGATAATTTCGCACAGATTGCCTGAGCTGATTTTGAATGAGCAAAGGCTGTTTTTGTAATCGTATGGCTGCATATTAAGGCTGCCGTCCTTGATTTCTATGTAGAATTTTCCTTCGCCTTCTCCTGTAACGTCAAATTCGTAAGAATAAACGCCCTGCCCAAAGACTTCAAAATCCTTTTGTTCAAAATATGTTTTCATTGTTGCATATATTTCGTCAAAAGTCATGCTGATGGTTCCCTTCGCGTTTTTTTACGGATATTATACATAAACGATGGCGGGTTGTAAATGCCATTACCTTACAAAGATAATTAAAAATTAAAAAGAATTTTTAGTTTAGTTGTATTGAAAGGAAATATGTGGTATGATTAGTGTAATAATATTTTGAGCAGAAGGGTGATTCTCTTGAAAGTGCTTAACGAGCGGGAATGCGGCAGAGGCTTTTCTGATTTCAGACTCGACGGAAGGAAAGACAATTTTCCTTATGCAATGACGATGGCATATATTGTGATGTTTGCCTTTCTGATAAGGCTGGTGACAGCGGCGTCTTACCTGAATTCATACGATACCGAATGGAACATAATGTGGGCTGTTCAGCTTGGCAAAGATTTCTTTTCAGCTCATATGCATGTTTCCTCACTGGATTATCCGCCGCTGTATCTGTACCCGCTGTATGCGGTGGGCAGGCTGGTAAGTGTGGAGAGCATAGGAGGCTATCCGCCTTTCAGAATGCTTGCGATCAAATTCATTCCCTGTCTCACCGACAGTCTTACATGCGTTGTTCTTTACAGGCTGGCATCGCGAAGAAACCGGCAGATCGGGCAGCTTGCGGCGATGTTGTGGGCCATTAATCCCGCCGGCATATTCAACTGTGCCTGCTGGGGTCAGACCGACTGCGTGCTGATGTTTATGGCGTCGCTGCTTATTCTCGCGCTGGACGAAAAGCGTGTTATTGCATCCGGAGTGCTGTGGGCTGCCATGTGTTCGGTCAAGCTGCAGGGGCTTTATCTTACCCCTGTGATTGGTATGGAGGTACTCACCATATGCTTTGGCCGACTTTCTCCCAAGGCGTTTTCCTTCTCGGACATCACCAAGTCATCCGTCAAACGGTTCACAGGTTTTCTCTGTGCTGCCGCAGGAACGCTAGCGGTCATCTATCTGCCTTTTATGTTGGGTTCGGGCTTTTCTGCCTACCATCCTGAGATGAGCTTTACGGAAAGGTTTTTCAAACCGCTGACGGTTTACTCGGAGGGACTCGCGAAATACCCGTATATCACCCTGAATGCCGATAATATTTACATGCTGCTTGGAAAAAACGGCGTGAATGACGAACTCAGATTTTTTCCGGGCGTCAGCGTACACACGCTGGGCAGTTTGTTTCTGCTGCTGGCAATGGCGCTGGTGGTGGCGGTCTATCTTTTCGGAAGAAGACATTCGCCCTGGCTTGCGGCGTTTATGTTTATGGAATGTGTGTTCATGCTCACCTGCCGGCAGCATGAGCGATATCAGATACTCACGCTGGTGCTGCTCATGGGTGCGTTTGTCCGTCATGCAGACAGACGGCTGCTTACCCTTTTCAGCCTTCATTCGGTCGTGATCTTCTTCAATCAGTTCCGTGTACTCAGTCTGGTGCGCGAGAACAGCGGATGGTGGCATTACTACAGAGGCACCCGGACGGTTAACAGCGAATTGATGCAGAATGTCTATCGCAGCGGAGCGGATTGGGTTGACAGCACAGGCGTTTTTTCCCGTGTCAATGCTTTGATGAATGTATGTCTGTTTATCGCTTCTATGGTGTTTGTCATAAGGTTTTTTGTCGATGAAGACAGCGGCAGGCCGCTGTCTGTCTGCCTGAGGGAACGATTGGAGCGTCAGACGGAAAAATCAGCGGACTCTTTTGAATGAGGAGGATTTCAATCAATGGATGTTAAAAATAAAAGACCGGTTTTTGTTTCGCGCATGTTTGCCTCTCCGTACGCAGGCAGTCGCGGCAGATATCTGATGGTGATGTCCATCGGTTTTTTGACAGCGTTTGCCGTCATGCTGGCGTTTATTATTTACGATAAGGGTTATTTCCTTATGTACGGAGATTTCAACGTGCAGCAATATCCCTTTTATATGCATGTCCATGACGCAATATGGAAGGGTGAAACCGGATGGGATTTCAAGACCGATCTGGGCGTTAATTTTATCGGATCCTACAGCTTCTACAATCTGGGGTCTCCGTTCTTTCTGCTGACGCTTCTGCTGCCGTCGGGAGCGGTGCCGTATGCAATTGGCCCGCTGCTTTCATTCAAAGTGGGATGCTGCGCCATGACGGGATACGCCTATATCCGCAGGTTTACACGCTATGATGATTACGCGGTGCTTGGAGGTCTGATGTACGCATTCTCAGGCTTTTCCATATTCAATATGTTTTTCAATCATTTCCATGAACCGATGGTTTTCTTCCCGCTGATGCTGATAGCACTTGAGGAATTGATGATCAATGACCGCAAGGGCTGGTTTGCCGTGACGGTGGCGGTCAATGCCTTTGTCAATTATTACTTCTTCGTGGCGGAGGTTGTATTCATCATTCTGTATTTCTTCGTGCGCGTGGCAATGTGCAGCGAGTGGAGGGTCACACCTCAGAAATTCGGAACCATCGCGTTTGAGGCGGTACTGGGCTTCGGCCTTGCCGGAGTGATAGTTTTTCCGTCGGTCTGGGAGGTGGCAAAGAATCCCCGCGCCGAATCAAAGCTCTACGGCTGGAATGCTGTTGTATATCCCAATTCACAGCGTTATCTTAATATTCTGGAATCATTCTTCTTCCCGCCCGACCTGCCGGCACGTCCGAATTTCACTCCCGATTCCAATACCAAATGGGGTTCTCTTGCCGCATGGCTGCCGCTTTTCGGCATGACAGGAGTGATAGGCTGGCTGCAAAGCCGCAAGGGACACTGGCTACGCCGGATGATCATCATCTGTTTCTTTATGGCGTTCATCCCGCTGCTCAATTC